>URSW01000133.1 GCA_900550625.1 uncultured Eubacteriales bacterium | reverse complement strand
GCGGCGGCGAGATCGTAGGAGATGCGAACACCGCGGCGACCTCATGCCCGTTCTGCGGAAATCCCGTCGTAATGATGGGACAGTTTTCGGGAGCGCTCAGACCCGACTTTGTGATCCCGTTCAAGCTTGATAAGAACGCGGCAAAGGCGGGACTTCAGAAGCATCTGACAGGCAAGCGGCTTCTGCCGAAGATATTCAAGGATCAGAACCACATCGACGAGATCAAGGGCGTGTACGTTCCGTTCTGGCTGTTCGACACCGACGCGGATGCCCGTGTCAGATACCGCACCACGAAGCTGAGGTGCTGGAGCGACAGCGAATACAACTACACCGAGACGAGCCACTTTCTCGTACACCGCGGCGGCAGCGTCGGATTCGAGCACGTCCCCGTGGACGGCTCGTCGAGAATGGCGGACGATCTCATGGAATCGATCGAGCCTTACGATTTTTCGGACGCGGTTGGTTTTCAGACGGCGTATCTTGCGGGATATTTCGCAGACAAATACGACGTCGGAGCGGACGAAAGCATTGAACGCGCGAACGAGCGCGTGAAGAAATCCGCGGAAGAGGCGTTCGCCTCGACCGTCGAAGGATACGACACCGTGACCGCAGAGAGCAGCAGCGTACAGCTGCACAACGGCAAGGCAAAGTACGCGCTTTACCCCGTGTGGCTTTTGAACACGACGTGGAACGGACAAAGATACACCTTTGCGATGAACGGACAGACAGGAAAGTTTGTCGGTGATCTGCCGGTAGATAAGGCGGCGGCGCGAAGGTGGAAACTGATTCTCACTGCGGCTTTTTCTGCCGCCGTTTACGCTGCGGCGTGGCTTCTCTGGTTTCTCGATATTCTTTAAGGAGGAATTGAAATGAAAAAATTATTTGCTTTTCTCCTCCTTGTCTCGCTTACGCTTTCACTTGCCCTCCCTGCGGTCGCGCTTGATCCCACCGACGATCTTATAGTTGACGAAACGGGCTCGATATCGCGCCACGATCTCGGCAGTCTCAACGATCTTGCCTTGACGGCATCCGAAAAATGCGGCATTGAAATAATGTTTCTTCTGACCGACAAAGCGGATGACAATGAAATCGCGGATTATGCCGAGGAATCACCGATGGGCGGCTCGGGACATTCCGTTCTTCTTGCGGTCAACGAAACCTTCTGGTACATACGCTCACGCGGCGATGCAGCAGTGATAACGGACGACGAGGAGGAGATCCTCTTCGAAGAATTCGCATGCGGCAGCGGTTACGTTGAAGGAATAGCGGAGTACATAGCGGAAGCCGAGGATTATTTTGTTCAGCTTCACGAAAGCGATTCCGCCGATTCGACCGAATCCGACGCGACAGGCAATGAAAATACCGAAGCCCATCCGCCGCGCCTCGTTGACGATGCGGGTCTTCTCTCCGTGTCGGAAAAGCGGACGCTCACCGCAAAGCTCGGCGAAATCAGCTCACGGCAGAAGCTTGATGTCGTGATCGTGACCCAAAACGGACTCGGCGGCAAATCAATACGCGACTTCGCCGACGATTACTTCGACTACAACGGATACGGATACGGCAAAAGTAAAGACGGGATACTGCTTCTCGTCGATATGGATTCGCGCAATTATTGGATGTCGACCCGAGGCTATGCAATAGATGTCTTCACGGATGCGGGGATAGATTATATCGGCGGCTGCTTCAAGGACGATCTTTCCGCGAAAAATTATTTCGATGCCTTCGACACCTTCGCGGATAAATGTGACGAATTCATAAACCGCGCAAATGACAGCGAGCCTTACGACACGGGAACTCTGCCGCGTGCGCCCCTTTCGAAGATTTGGATCCTGCTGTCGATCATTATAGGATTCATTATCGCTTCGATCATTGTCGGAGGAATGAAGCGCAAACTCAAGACCGTCCGACCGCAGAATTCTGCAAACAGCTGCCTCAAAGAAGGCAGCCTCGATCTGACAGAAAGCAGCGATCTCTTCCTGTACAATACCGTTACGCGGACCGAGATCCCAAAGGATGACGACAGCAGCAGCGGCGGAAGCAGTACGCATACTTCTTCATCCGGCTCGACCCACGGCGGAGGCGGCGGAAGCTTTTAAGCAAAATCCGCATCATTTAAGAGAGATACAGCGTCTCGCCGTAAAGTCAGATAAAATCGAAAATCGGTCGTTTACCGTAATTACGTCAAACGACCGATTTATTTTTCGCTCCGTCCGAATGAGGCGGGGCAAAAAGCGTTACAATGCTGTCCGCTCATCCGCCGCGGTCGGCATATTGGTCCGGCGAAAGATTCACGCCGTATGCCAACAACCGTGGGAAAATCACGCCCGACAAGATCATACGGACAGTGAGCGGAAGCACATATAAAGAGCGCAAAACGGAAATTCCGTTTTGCGCTCTTTTCGGTTATTCTTCTTCGTCGGTGAAGTCGTCGGAATCAATGTCCTCGTCTTCATCTTCGTCTTCGTCGGAATCGATATCCTCATCGTCAAGCTCATCGTCGGTGAAATCATCACCCTCGCCGTTCGGAAGATTATCGTCTTCGTCCTCTTCCTCACGCTCGCTCAGGGATGCAACCATCGAAAGCTCGTTCAGAATAGCGTCATCGGAGGAGTTATCCTCGATGCGTACCGAGCGGTACTGCTCTATACCTGTTCCGGCAGGAATCAGCTTACCGATAATAACGTTCTCCTTGAGTCCCATAAGGTGGTCGACCTTACCCTTGATAGCCGCCTCGGTAAGAACCTTGGTGGTCTCCTGGAAGGATGCCGCGGAAAGGAAGGATTCGGTGAGAAGCGAAGCCTTCGTAATTCCGAGGAGTACGGGAGACGAGGTTGCGGGGAGAAGGTCTCTTTCGCCCGCGTCGATACGCGCCTGAATAGCCTCGTTCTCGGCAAGGAACTCGGTCAGGTCGATCGTCGAGCCGGAGAGAAGCTGAGTGCTTCCGGAATCCTCGACCTTGACCTTTCTGGTCATCTGACGTGTGATTACCTCGATGTGCTTATCGTTGATATTGATGCTCTGTGAACGGTACACTCTCTGCACCTCGCGGATGATGTAATCGTAAACCGCGTCGATGCCGTTTATGCGGAGAATGTCTGCCGGGCTCTTGTAGCCTTCGGTAAAGTCGTCTCCCGCAGAGAGGTACTGACCGTCCTCGATAGTGATCTTGGTTCCGAAGGGAACGGAATACTCAAGCGGCTCGCTTCCGTCGTCGGGCAGGATCTTGACGGTACGCATTTTCTTCGCTTCGTGAATAAACGCAGTACCCGACTTCTCCGCCACAAAGGAAGTCTTCTTCGGCTTGCGCGCCTCGAAGAGCTCTTCGACTCGGGGAAGACCCTGTGTGATGTTACTGCCTGCGACACCTCCGGTATGGAAGGTACGCATCGTAAGCTGTGTGCCCGGTTCACCGATGGACTGTGCGGCGATGATACCGACAGACTCACCGATAGTAACGGGAGTGGAATGTGCGAGATCGGAGCCGTAGCAGTGTGCGCATACGCCGTGACGCGCGCGGCACTGAAGCACGGTGCGTATCTCGACACGCTCTATGCCGGCATCGATGATCTTCGAGATCGTCGCCTCGTCAAGCATGGTGTTCGCCTCGGCGATGACCTCGCCGGTCTCGGGATGAACGACCGCACCGACAGTGTATCTTCCGAGAAGTCTGTCACGGAGCGGCTCGATGACTTCCTTGCCGTCCTTGATATCGTATACCACGATACCGTGAGTACTTCCGCAGTCCTCCTCGCGGATGATGACCTCCTGCGATACATCGACAAGACGTCTCGTGAGGTATCCGGAGTCTGCCGTTTTAAGTGCGGTGTCCGAAAGGGATTTACGCGCACCGCGCGCTGCGATGAAGTATTCGAGGATATTAAGACCTTCACGGAAGTTCGACTTGATCGGTATCTCCATCGTGTTACCGCTGGTATCGAACATGAGTCCTCGCATACCTGCGAGCTGACGCATCTGGGTCATGCTTCCTCGCGCTCCGGAATCCGACATCATCTTGATCGGGTTGTAGCGGTCAAAGTTGTCCTGAAGTGCGGTAACGACATCGGCAGTCGTCTGTTCCCACACCTTTACTACGTTGTTGTATCTCTCTTCGTTGGAAAGCTCGCCTCGCATGTAGTGCTTGGAGATCATTTCGACCTTCTTTTCAGCCTCTTCGATAAGCGTATACTTTTCCTTCGGTATAGTCATATCCGCAACGGAGATCGAAAGTCCGGAACGGGTCGAATACTTGTAGCCCATTTCCTTGATCGCGTCGAGCATCGCGGCGGTGGTGTTGAAGCCGTGAACCTTGATGCAGCGGTCGATGATCTTTCCGAGCTGTCCGGATGTGGTAACAAACATGATCTCAAGATCGAGAAGCTTTGCGGGATCGGAACGGTCAACGTATCCGAGATCCTGAGGAATGTTGCGGTTGAAGATGAGACGTCCGAGAGTAGCGTCGATTATGCGGCTCTCGAGCTTGCCGTCAATCTCCTTCTCAACGCGGACCTTGATCGGCGCGTGAAGTCCGAGAAGTCCGTTCTGATACGCCATCATCGCCTCGTTGAAGTCGCGGAACACCTTGCCCTCGCCGGGCTCTCCCGCTTTATCGAGCGTCAGGTAGAACGAACCGAGCACCATATCCTGAGAAGGAACGGCGATCGCACGTCCGTCGACGGGCTTGAGGAGGTTGTTCGCGGAAAGCATGAGGAATCTTGCCTCTGCCTGAGCCTCTGCGGAAAGCGGAACGTGAACAGGCATCTGGTCGCCGTCGAAGTCCGCGTTGAACGCCTTACAAACGAGCGGATGAAGCTTTATCGCCTTACCCTCGACGAGCACGGGCTCAAACGCCTGGATCGACAGACGGTGAAGCGTAGGCGCACGGTTGAGAAGCACGGGATGCTCTTTGATAACATTCTCGAGAGCGTCCCAGACTTCGACGTTCACCTTTTCGACTTTCTTCTTTGCTTCCTTGATGTTCGACGCCTTCTGCGTCTCAACAAGGCGCTTCATAACGAACGGCTTGAACAGCTCGAGGGCC
>URSW01000132.1 GCA_900550625.1 uncultured Eubacteriales bacterium | reverse complement strand
GAAAGCTCGCCGCGCCAGAATTCGTATCTCTCCTCGGGGGTCATCTCCTCGAGGCGGTGAACTCCGTCGAATCTGTCGAGAGGCTCGGGAGGAGTGATCTCTTCGCCGATGAGCTCGTCGAATATGACGTGCTCTCCGCCCTTGCATGAGAGACATTTTACGCAGAGCGCGTCCTTCTTCGGCACGGTGCGGTCTCCGTAGACGGTGGAGATCTCAAAGCTGTCGCCGGTTCCTTTAATACCGGTGATTCCGGTGATGCCCGCTTCGCGGAGCTTTACCGGATCAGCCATACCGGAGCAGCCGATGCCGATCACATACACCTTATCGCGGTCAACGCGATGCTCGGTTATGAGCTGATTCAGGCTGTAGGTATCGCATATCTTGAGGAATACAAGGATCTTTCCGTCGCGCTTTGCCTGACGGATGAGGTATTTCGAGAGGTTCGCTCCGCAGAAATCGCTGAATACGAATTCCTCTTCAAGCTCCTTTGCGCTTTCGAAGATCGCGGGGGTCACGTCGTAGCCCATTTCGCCTGCCTTCCAGCCTGCGACACGGTCGACGGTTCCGTCGGAGAGCAGCTCCGATGCGCGTTTTATGAGTCTTTCCTGCATCTCAGATCCTCCAATCTTCTGTTTCTTCCGAGTGCCGTGACATCACGGACGAATTCGTTCATCGTCGCTGCGAACTTAGCGCCCTCGGCGGCGCTGACCCACTCGACTCTCGTGCGCTCCTTCTCGATTCCGAGGTAGTCGAGCATCGAGAAGAGCATCGTCATACGGCGGCGGGCGTAGTAGTTTCCGGAGGTGTAGTGGCAGTCGCCCGGATGACAGCCGCACATGATAACTCCGTCCGCACCGCGCTGGAACGCGCGGAGGATGAATATCGGATTCACGCGGCAGGAGCAGGGAACTCTGATTATCTTGACATCCGCCGGATAGGATGCGCGGTTCGTTCCGGCAAGGTCGGCTCCGGCGTAGGAACACCAGTTGCAGCAGAACGCCACGATCTTCGGGCGAAATTCCGTGTTAGCTTCATTCATCGGCATATTGCATCGACCTCCGCCATTATCTGTCTGTTTGAGAAGCCCTTCAGATCCATTGCGCCGGACGGGCAGGCGACGGTGCATGCGCCGCATCCCTGGCAAACCGCTTCGTTGACGAACGCAACGCGGCGGATCTGAGTTGTTCTGTCGGGCATACGGAATTCCTTATCGAGGTATGAGATCGCTCCGTAGGGACATACCTTCTCGCAGGAGGAGCAGCCGTTGCACATCATCTCGTCGGAGTGAGCCACGCAGGGATTGCCCTTGAGCTTATCCTTTGAGAGAAGTCCGATCACCTTCGCGGCGGCGGCACTCGCCTGAGCGACGGTCTCGGGGATATCCTTCGGTCCCTGGCAGGCGCCGGAGAGGAAGATTCCCGCGGTCGGGCTTTCGACGGGGCGGAGCTTCGGGTGAGCCTCGGTAAAGAAGTCGTTCGTATCCATGCTTGCGGTGAGCATCGTGGCGAGCGGACGAGCGCTCTTGTCGGGCTCGATCGCCGCGGCAAGCACGACCATGTCGGCGGAGATCTTGATCTGCTTGTTCTCGATCAGATCGGACGCCTGAACGGTGAGCGTTCCGTCGGCCTCGGGATAGACCTTGCCGACCATGCCCTTTATGTAGTTGACGCCGTATTCCTCGACCGCGCGGCGGTAGAACTCGTCGAAGTTCTTTCCGGGGGTACGCACGTCGATGTAGAATACATAGACTTCGGTGTCGGGGTACTTTTCACGCACGAGCATTGCGTGCTTTGCGGTGTACATGCAGCAGATCTTCGAGCAGTACGGCTTTCCGCAGCCGGAGGTATCGCGGCTGCCGACGCACTGAACGAAAACGATCGTGTGCGGATGAGTTCCGTCGGAGGGACGGAGCAGCGTGCCCGACGTAGGACCTGCGGCGTTCGTGAGACGCTCGAATTCGAGCGAGGTCACAACATCCTTGGACTGAGCGTATCCGAACTCGCCGAATTTGTCAAGCTCGATCGGATTGTATCCGGTCGCCGCGACGATCGCGCCGTACTTTTCCTCGATCACGGTGTCCTTCTGCGTGTAGTCGATCGCTCCCGCGGAGCATACCTTCGAGCATACGCCGCATTTGCCGTTCTTCAGCATATTGCAGTGATCCGCGTCGATCGTTGCGACCTTCGGAACCGCCTGTGCAAACGGAATGTAGATCGCGCGGCGGTTGTCCATTCCGAGGTTGAACTCGTTGGGGATCTTCTTCTGGGGACATTTTTCGGTGCAGAGACCGCAGCCCGTGCACTTCGTCTCGTCGACGAATCTCGCCTTGCGGCGTATCTTTACGGTGAAGTTTCCGACGAATCCGGAGACCGCCTCGACTTCGCTGTATGAGTAGATCTTGATCTTTTCGTTCTGCGCGCAGTCGACCATCTTCGGAGTGAGAATGCACGCCGCGCAGTCGAGCGTCGGGAAGGTCTTGTCGATCTGCGTCATCTTTCCGCCGATCGTCGGCTTCTTCTCGACGATATCGACCTCGTAGCCCGCCTCGGCGATGTCGAGCGCGGTCTGGATTCCGGCGATACCGCCGCCGATCACAAGCGCGCGCTTGGTTACGGGGCTTTCGCCCGCGGTGAGAGGCGCATTGAGGTGAACCTTTGCTATTGCGGCACGGCCGAGGATGATCGCCTTTTCGGTCGCACTCTGCTTATCCTTGTGTATCCATGAGCACTGCTCGCGGATGTTTGCGATTTCTACCATGTACGGGTTGATGCCCGCGGTCGCCGCCGTCTTTCTGAAGGTCTGTTCGTGCATACGGGGCGAGCAGGAGCAGACTACGATGCCGTCGAGAGAGTACTCGTGTACCGCGTCGATTATCTTTTTCTGACCGGCTTCGGAGCACATGTATTGGTATTCGGTGGCGAATACGACGCCCGGCTCATGTCCGAGCGCTTCCGCAACGGCGCGTACATCGACCGTTCCGGCAATGTTCGTACCGCAGTGGCATACAAAAACGCCGATTTTCTGCATTTTTATAACCGCGCTTTGCCGTGCAAAGCTTTCCTTTCATATGGGGATTATCGTGACTGCCGTCCGAGCGGACGGAGGCTTTACTTCGCGTATTTGCGGAATGCGCTGACTATCGCCTGCTGAGGAAGCTCGGGATCGAGCTTCGCGGGGACATCCTCCGGCTTCATGTGGTTTGAATCCTGACGGCGGATGACCGCGATCCTGACGGCTTCGACAAGCTTTGCCGGCTCGACGCCTCTCGGACATCTCTCCGAGCAGGTGAAGCACGACATGCACTTGTAGATTCCGCGGCTGTTCATGAGCTCGTCAAGCTCGCCGCGCAGTATCATCTGCGCGAACTGATGGGGATGAACGTCCATCTCGTCAAAGGCGGGGCAGCTTCCGGAGCACTTTCCGCATACCATGCAGAGCTCGGGCTTCGCACCGCTTTCGCGGCGTATCTGTTCGATTTCCTTTGCATATTTCTTCTTTTTGTTTTCCATCTCACTCCTCCGTTCCGAGAGCCTTGCAGAGAAGGTCCGTGAAATAGTATACCGGGATCGATCCCGAGGCTTTCTTCAGATTGTAGAGGCAGAGCGGACATGCCGTGACGATCGCCTCCGCTCCGGCTTCCTCCGCGTTTTTGAGAACCGCGAGACTGCGGCGGTTCGCGGCGGACGGATCCTCCATTGCGAGATATCCTCCGCAGCATTCGTTTCTCATCGGATATACGACGGCATCTGCGCCGAGCGACGATATGAAGTCCTCCATTATGCGAGGATTCTCGGGATCGTCCATCTGCATGACCTTGCCCGGGCGGAGAAGCAGGCAGCCGTAGTATGCGGCGATCTTCTTTCCGTTGAGAGGCGCGGTGACGCGCTCGGCGACGGCGTCGAAGGTGATCTCGTCACGCAGGACCTCGAGATAGTGCATGACCTTCGTTCCTCCGCCGTATGCGTCGTCGGGACCGAGATAGTTGTTTACCCTCTGTGCTTTTTCGGGATCGTTTATCATCAGATCGTTTGTCTGCTTGATCACGTTGTGACAGGCGGAGCAGAGGGTGACGAGGATTCCTCCGTTCTTTTCCGCCGCGGCGAGTGCTCTGACCGAGGAAAGCTTGGTGGCAAGCTCGTCGCGCGACGTGGGATATACGCCGCCGCAGCACTGCCAATTCTCAAGCTCGTCGAGCGTGAAGCCGAGCGCCTCGGCTGCGCGCCGGGCGGATGCGTCAAGCTCTTTTGCCTGCGTTTTCAGAGTACAGCCGGGATAGTAACTGTATTTCTTCATATATAAATCCCCCTGTTCGGAATTTTGCTGCGGGAATGTCCCGCGATAGTGTTGCGCTTTATCGGGCAGCTTTTCGATTCGTGACCTTGCGCGATATCCTGCCGGATTTCATTCCGCGGCAGAGCGATCGCGCTTTTTCGAAAGCCGAAGCTCAAAGCCCGTTTGCCGCCGAAACGGCATCGCCCGGATCAGACCATCTCTTCGGGGTGGAATACCTCGTCGAATCTCTCTGCGGTGAGGAAGCCGAGCTCGACGCACGCCTCCTTCAGGGAGATGTTGTCCTTGTACGCCTTCTTTGCTGTCTTGGCGGCGTTCTCGTAGCCGATGTACGGATTGAGCGCCGTTACGAGCATGAGCGAATCGTGAAGATTGCGGTGCATCTTTTCGCGCTTTGCCTTGATTCCGACTGCGCAGTTCGCGTTGAACGAAAGGACCGCTTCGGCGAGCAGACGCGCGGACTGAAGGAAGTTGTATGCGCATACCGGCATGAATACGTTGAGCTCGAAATTGCCCTGCGAAGCCGCCATGCCTACCGCGACGTCGTTGCCCATGACCTGAACCGCGACCATCGTTACTGCTTCGCACTGTGTCGGATTGACCTTGCCGGGCATGATCGACGAGCCGGGCTGGCGGGCCGGCAGGTTGAATTCGCCCAGCCCGCAGCGGGGACCCGAAGAGAGCAGGCGCAGGTCGTTGCAGATTTTGTTCATCTTCGAGGCGATGCGCTTCATGGCCGAAGAGTAGCCGACC
>URSW01000131.1 GCA_900550625.1 uncultured Eubacteriales bacterium | reverse complement strand
GGAGCGCAAATCGCGTGGTGATGCCGCGGCTGTTCAGCGTGCCGCAGAAAGCGTATATTGCGTCGGTGTTCACCTTTACGTTGTCGGTGTTCACGGTGTCAAAGCGCTCCGCGAGGGTATCGCCGGGCGCGAGCATTACGGAGTTGTTCTCAAGCTTCAGCATGGATATCTCCGCCGCCGCTTTTATGCCGACGAAGGTGTCGCGCATCGGGAACTGATCCGCCATGTACGACGCAAAATCAGAGGTGAACTTTCCCGATTCCAGCGATTCCGGCGAGAATTCGGGGAACTGCGCGAGCACGCGGTTTTCCTCTTCGGAGGAGGCGCGGTCGGGGATTATCCAAAACGCGGCGGCAAGAGCGGCGATGATGATGAAGATGGCGAGGGTCACGGTCAGATCGCCCGGGCGGTCCTTAGCTTCAAGCTGCATATTGAGATATTTTTCGGCGACGAGATCGGCTTCATCGTGCTTTAACATATTGAATCACTCCTTTCTCAGAATCTGAAATACAGAAACGGGTTGTATGACGAATCCACGAGGTATGCTATGCAGAGGACAAACGCGATCGCGCACACGACGGACTGCACGATCCTCCACGGCGTACCCTTTGAGTACAGTTTGTACCAAAGCTTTTTCGGCGCGGGAGTGGACGCGAGAATTAGTATCGCGAGGAACACGAGATTGCGCACAAGCTCATATACGGTGATCTGCGTTGCAAATACCCCGGTGCCGCCGAACATGCGTGACAGGTAAGCCCCGATCGAGGATACGTCCTCGATCACGAACAGCAGCCAGCCGAATATGACCGCCGCCATTGAGTAGATATGGCGGAGAAATTTCGGCGCGCGTTCAAGCAGGCGCAGTAGGAAGGTCTTTTCTATTACAAGAAGCGCGAAATAGTAGAGTCCCCAGAGGACGAAGTTCCAGCTTGCACCGTGCCACAGTCCCGTCAGAAGCCATACGCAGAACAGATTGAAGTACGTTCTTCCGACGCCTTTGCGGTTTCCGCCGAGCGGGATGTAGACGTATTCGCGGAACCATGTCGAAAGGGAGATGTGCCATCTTCGCCAGAATTCGGTGATGCTTTCGGAAACGTAGGGGTAGTAGAAGTTTTCGCGGAACGAGAACCCGAACATTTTTCCGAGACCGATCGCCATGTCGGAGTATCCGGAGAAATCAAAGTATATCTGGAAGGTGTAGAATACGATGGCGAGCCACGCGCCGAGCGCATCCGGCTCCGCGGCGGCGGAAAGCGAATTCCACATTGCGCCGGCGGCGTTTGCAAGAAGGATCTTTTTCGCAAGTCCGCATATGAACGTGCGGCATCCGGAGGCGAAAAGCGTCAGCGAATGCGTGCGCTCGCGCAGCTGATCGTCAACGTCGGCGTAGCGGACGATCGGTCCCGCGATAAGCTGCGGAAAGAGCGTAACATATGTGCCGAATGCGGCGATGTTCTTCTGAACGCGCGCGTCGCGGCGGTATACGTCGATGACGTAGGAGAGCGCCTGGAACGTGTAGAACGATATTCCGATCGGCAGCGTCAGCCCGAGCGTGGGGAAAACTCCCCTGCCGAGCAGCGAATTGAGCGTCCCGGCAAAGAAATCGTAATACTTGAATACGCCGAGAAGCGCAAGATTTATCACGATCGAGATGATAAGCGTGACCTTCGCCCGCTTCGGCTTTGAATCGAGATCGCGCCCGATGATGTAGCCGCAGATGTAATCGACGGTTATCGTCGCAATCATCAGAAATACATAAACGGGCTCGCCCCAGCCGTAGAATACAAGGCTGAACAGGAGAAGCACGATGTTGCGCGCCTTCGGCGGCACGAGGTAATAGACCGCGAGCACGGATGCGAGAAATACGAAAATAAATTCGAGACTTGAAAATACCATGTGACCGACGCGGATGCTTCCGCAAAACCTTTCAATAAATTACATATGTGTACATGTGCGTGAAAACAGTATGCGACGTGCGGCGGTCAGAGAAACGCCTTTATTTCACGCGCGACCGCGTTTGCAAGACGTTCGTATCCTTCCTCGGTCGGGTGGATGCCGTCTCCGCTTATGTAGCGGTCGGTGTCTTCGGCAAGTTCGGAATACAGATCATTTACGCGGATGCCGCGGCTTCGCATCAGCTTTGCCGCCGCTTCGTTGTAGCGGACGACATCTTCGTTCCACGGCTTCTCGCAGTCGGTGAGATATACCTTCTTGGCGTCGGAAACGGAATTTATCAGGGAGTTTATCGGCTCGTGCCTGTCGAGTCCTCGTCCGCCGGGCGTGATCGTAGCCCAGATCAGGTTTTCGGAATAGCTTTCCATCTGTATCGCAAGACGGCGGTTGGTGTCGACGAATTCGTCGAGAAGGGTGAAGTTTTCGCCGTCGGCGGTGCAGCGGTGGAGATCCCAGATTCCCGTGTTCCAATGGATCACATCAATGTGCGGATTACCCCACTCCTCCATCCAGCTGAACATTCCCCAAAGCGTGAATTTCGTGAACCGGCAGTTTTCGCCGGGCGAAAACACTGTGACATCGGAGCCGAGAAGTTCTCTGACTCTTCCTTCGTATCCGAGACGGATGGAATCGCCTATGAGCATGACATTTTTCATACAAACTCCCACATAATTTAAAAAAGAATCCGACAAGCGCCCGCTTTATAAATTCTATCACAGCATATAAAACAATGCAATAGCCGCAAAATGAATTTTTGTCAAAAATGTTGCACAAAAGTCTTGCGTTTTCTTTTCGGCTGTGATATACTTAGATAGGACCATTGCGGAATCGGACGGATTTCGGGAAAGGAGAGCTGCTGTGAAAAAATTCATATCGCTTATCTGTGCACTGAGCCTTGTATTTTCGGGTATTGTAATTACTGCTTATGCCGAGTCGTCTGACGGTACGCTGAGCGGAGAAACATCGCGCAGTGTCAGCACTCTTTATCCGGGCGTTACGCTCACCAAATATTCACTGTCCGCGGAATCCGATTACGGACTTCAGGAATTCAGCACGGTTGAATTTGATCCGAAACAGAAGGATTTGTATTTCGACGTTACGGGCGGCGGGGATTACGCAAGCAAGCTTGTCACTCCGAGAAATACGATCCGGCGCTTCAACGATAAGAATGCCGGGGACAAAACCGCGATCGCCGCAGTGAACGGCGATATGTGGATGATCCCGTCGTATCATGTACGCGTCGAGGGATCGGGAACCGTCGTTGACGGCTACTCGGATGCGGTCGTCACGAAGGCGTATGCGCTCCCGCGCGGTTTTTCAATGTACGGCGGAGAGATAATCTGTACGACCAACATGGTGCAGGAGACCCCGTACAACGGCACGTTTCAATCGTTCGGCATAAGCTCCGACGGCGAGGCGATGCTCGGCAATATAATAACAACGGTCAGACTGAAGGATCGCACAAAAAATACTATATGTGAGGTTGACGGAATAAACCGCCTGCCCGCAAACAACGCACTTGTGATGTACACCGATAAGGGTTATGCTTCAAACTACGCTCTTTCGGATGCATACGAGGTCGTCGTTGACTGCCCGGACGGATACAGGATAAAACAGGGCTCGCTCGTCAGCGGAACCGTTGCGGCGATAACGAAGCCCGGCGAAGAAAAGCTTCCGATGAAGGAAGGACGCCTCATTTTCACGGCACGCGGAAGCGCGCTTTCGAAGCTTGCCTCGTTCGAGATAGGCGACGAGATCAGCGTGATGGTGTCGATCCGTGACGATATGGGCAACACCGAAAAGTGGCAGACCGTCACGAACTGCGTCGGCGGACATATGCCGATCGTGATAAACGGAGACGTTCAGCAGAATCTTCTTCCCAACACGGTCAATTATCCGACTTCGATCCTCGGAATAAAGGAAGACGGAAAAGTCGTAATGCTCACAAGCTACGGACGTCAGAAGTCCACCGGATACAGCGTGGGATTCGCGGTTTCCGATCTTCACTCCCTTTGTGAGGATCTCGGAATAGTTACGGCGTTCCTTCTCGACGGCGGCGGAAGCGCGTCGATGAGCGTTACCGACGGTGAAGGCGGGTATGAGCTCACCGGTCGTCCGTGCGACAAGGATAAGGACGGAAATTACGGCAAAGAACGCGCGGTTGTGAATTCGGTGATACTTTCGTACGGGCACGCCGCAAAAAATGCGTATGTCTTTGACAGTGCGGAAAGGATAGATCAGGTTAAGAAGACAGACGGGTTAAATGCAGGCATATCGGCATACTCTCTTGCGCTTGCCGCAACGGGCAGACTTGATCCGAGCGTGGAGTTCGCGTTCCTCGGCGCAAACGCCGCCTCGAACGGATATGCGGCGATTACGGTTCGCGCGGATACGGGAATTGCGCAGGATATAAAGCTCGGCATATTTGTTGATGTCGGGGATACTTACACACAAACGAACGAGGCTTATAAACAGCTTGAATTCGAAAGTACGGGAGAATGGCAGACGATCGTTGTCAAACTGAGCGATCTTGACGCTTGGTACGGGCGTATATTCGGTGTAAAACTCGTCCTGAACGGCTCCGACGGGGCTCTTCCCGAGGGCAAGGGCATAAAGATAACGGCGATCAGATTTTTTGATACCGCCGAGAATGCCGATGCCTATGCGAATAATCCGAGAACACTCGGCGACGCATTCCCCGGAGATGTCAATTCGGACGGCACACTCGATATGAAAGATGTTGTTCTCGCAGTCCGCGCCCTTGCAGGGTGGGATATCGAGACAGATGTATGCGCGGATTATGACAGCGACGGAAACTTCAACATGAAGGATCTCGTCATGATCATAAGGACGCTCGTCAATAAAAAATGAGAAAGATGCCTAATAAAGGCAGAACGGAGAAAAACATGAAAAGAATCATTTCAGTACTTCTTTGCGCACTGATGATTGTTGCGGTTATGGTTATCCCCGCTACCGCGACCACTTCCTATACTTTCCCGAAGGCAGCAGAGACCTTCAACCTTACCGACGGTAAGGATCCGAACGGCGTAAGCTACACGATCGCAAACGGTAAGGCTACCGTAGGCGTCAACACCTATTCCGACAGCT
>URSW01000130.1 GCA_900550625.1 uncultured Eubacteriales bacterium | reverse complement strand
AAGGCTTGTATCCACTCTGCTCGACATCACCAAGCTTCAGGCGGGCGAAAGAAAATTCAAGATGGAAGCCTTCGATATCTGCGAAATGGCAAGGCTTATACTTATTTCGTTCGAGCAGAAGATAGACGAAAAGAAGCTCAGCGTCGATTTCAACTGCGATTCCGAAAGAATGTTTGTATGCGCCGACCGCGACGCGATATATCAGGTACTGTACAACATCTGCGACAACGGTATAAAGTTTGCCTTTGAAGGCGGGAAATACGAGATCGGCATCACCGAGCAGAATAAGAAGACCGTTATCTCCGTGTTCAACGAGGGCGAAGGCATTCCGACCGAAGATCAGAAATACATATTCGACCGCTTCTTCAAGAGCGACCGCAGCCGCGGACTGAACAAGACGGGTGTGGGTCTCGGAATGTACATCGCAAGAACGATAATCGAGGCGCACGGAGAAAAGATATGGCTTGAAAGCGAGCCTGGCAAATACTGCAGATTCACATTTACCCTGCCTTCCGCGATAGACGCGGAGCAGGTCGAAAAAAACACAAGTCGGCGCGAAAAATAAGCTTATGCCGCCGGAATCGGAGAATTAATGAAATATACCGCAACCTGCCTTTTCGGGCTTGAGGGGCTTCTCGGACGCGAGATCGACGCCCTCGGATACAAAAGATGCGAGACAATCGACGGAAGAGTTACCTTTGAGGGGGATGAAAGCGCCGCTCCGAGGGCAAATATAAATCTGAGGTTTGCCGAGCGCGTTTACATCAATATGGGCACATTCCCCTGCACGACCTTCGATGCACTTTTTGAAGGCACACGTTCGCTTCCGTGGGAGGAGTTTATCTCAAAAGACGACGCTTTCCCCGTAAGCGGACACTGCATAAAAAGCAAGCTGTTTTCCGTGCCCGACTGTCAGAAGATCGTCAAAAAAGCGGTCGCACGGCGGCTCGGCGGAAAGTACGGGCTTGAAAAGCTGCCCGAGACGCAAACCGTGTACAAAATTGAATTCTTCATTTTCAAGGATTCGGCATCGTTGATGATTGACACCTCCGGCACGGCGCTTCACAAGCGCGGATACCGTCCGGAGACGGTTTCGGCGCCTCTGCGCGAAACTCTTGCCGCTGCTCTTGCATCATTGGCGCGTCCGAGAGAGAATGTGCTCTTCTGCGATCCGTTCTGCGGCTCGGGAACGATTGCGATAGAGGCGGCGATGATAATGAAAAATGTTGCCCCCGGAATAAACCGCTCCTTTGCGGCAGAGCTCTTCCCCGCTTTTTCCGAAAAGCTTTGGCGCGAGGCGAGAGAAGAGGCGCGTGCAAACGAAGTATCCACGGATTTTCGCGCATCCGCCGGAGACATCGATCCCGAATGCGTGCGCATTGCGGAAGAAGCCGCACGGCGCGCGGGTGTAGCCGATACGGGTTCGGTGCGCTGTGCCGACGCTCTCAAGCTTACATCCGACGGTGTACGGGGAACGGTCGTGACAAATCCGCCGTACGGTGAGCGTCTCATGACACCGGAGGCGGTCCGCGGACTTTACGCCGATATGGGAAAATGCTTCCGCTCTCTTGAGCCGTGGCAGATATACGTTCTCACTCCCGCCGAGGATTTTGAACGTCTCTACGGACGGCGCGCCGACAAAATACGCAAGCTCTATAACGGAATGATTCCGTGTCTGTTTTATCAGTTTTTCAAGCCTCAGTCAAAGGCTTCCCGATAAAGTCCCGCCGCGCGGACGATGCGGATCGCGGTTGAAATCGCGTATGCCGCTCCAAAATCAAAAACGGAGAAAATTAAATGCAGAACAACAAATTCACCGAATTCTTAAAGAAGGTTGCCGGGGCGGTATACAAGCCGAATCCGCGCCTGACCGACAGGATCAAACCGATGTGGCTCCGAACAGCTCTTTACATCATCGGATACATTACGGCGCTTGTTTATCCTTTTCTTTGCTGGTGCCTGTCGGAAATGATCGTGTTCCGGAGCAAGGCAAGACCGTTCATGCTGATAAAGGAAGGGCTGCCCAAGGTAACGTTTGCGCTTACCGCAATTTATCTTGCTTTCTTTATTCTCTGGCTTCTCTTCCGCCGCGCGTGGATCGCGAATACCGTAATATTCGCCGTTCTTACGTCGTTTTCGATCACCGCTTTCATCAAGTACGGTGCAACGGGCGAATACTTCTATCCGTGGGATCTTCAGCAGACAAAAAATCTCGGGCTTCTTACTGATTATGTCAGTCTGAAGCTGCCGCTGATATATTATGCCGCGATTGCCGTAATGATTGTGCTTATAGCTCTGATGTTCTTCACCAAGCCGGCAATTCCCGCAAAATGGTACATCCGTATTCCCGCGGCGGCACTCTGCGTGACGCTGACCGTATTCAGCTTCAATTCTTCGGAAAAGCTCAGAAACGCCGTTGAAAGTCACGGAATGTCATTCTTTGATGCTGCGCTTCCGGAGTCAAACTATATGGCAAACGGGTTTACCGCGGGATTTCTGATAAACTGTTTTTCTTCCGTCATCGAAGCGCCGGACGGATATTCCGAAAAGGCGGTAAACGATATACTTTCGGGTTATGAATCGACTCCCGCAAAGGAGGATTTTTCAAGCCCAAATATAATCCTCGTTCTCGGCGAAAGCTTCTGGGATGTCACCAAGCTTGAAGGAGCGGAATTTCTTAATGCGGACGGAACAGAGGAGATAGACCCTCTCTCGAATTACCACGCGCTCTGTGAGCGTGATGACGTATACACCGGTTCGTTCTTCACGACCGCATTCGGCGGAGGCACGGTAAGACCCGAATTTGAAGTGATGACCGGACTTACAACCGATTACCTTCCTTCCGGAAGCATTCCGTGGCAGTACATCAATTACGATTTCGAGACGTATGCTTCATACATGAAGGACTTCGGATACCGAAACGTAATGCTTCATCCGTATCTTTCAAATTTTTATATGCGCGTTGAAAAATATCCCCTTCTCGGATTTGACGAAACTTACTTTGACGAGGATCTAAAAAAGATAAGCGAGGTCGAGCGCATTTCCGGAGGCGGCGAGGTGTCGGATATCACGGTATTCGATTATGTCGAATATTTCATGAACCGCAGCGAGGAACGGGATTTCATATTTGCGATAACCATGGAAGGACATCAGCCGTATCCGCGCCGCTTCAAGGAAGATGAATTTGATGTAAGACTTAAGTGCGACGCGATGGACGAGCAGACCTTTGAGATCGCGCGTCAGTACACGCAGTGCGCTTTCGAAGCAGACGAAGCGATAGCGCACCTTATCGACATTGTTGACAGATGCGACGAGGACACTGTCGTCGTGTATTTCGGGGATCACGCCCCGACGCTCGGTGCGAATTTCGCAGGCTATATAGCGTCCGGCTTTGCAGCGGATCAGAAGGACATGCTTAGCCAAGAAAAAAGGCTGCAGACCTATGCAACGCCGTTCTTCGTATATGCGAATTTCGACCTTGACGAAAACAACGGCATGCTCACTCCCGGAAACGGCAACGAGATCGCTTCATACAACCTCATGAATGCGGTTTTCCGTATGATCGGCGCACCCGTCACCGAGCGTATGCAGTTCCTTTACGATTACTATCAGACAATTCCTAACTACAATATCAAGCTCAATCTTCCGCTCACCGATGATATAGAATATTACAAAAATGCGCACTGGCTTCTGACCTACGATCTGCTGTGCGGAAAACGATACTGCCTCGGAAAATAAGGAATAAAAAAGCCATCTCCCGGAGATACTTATAAAAAGTGTCTTCGGGAGGTTTATTATGGAGATTTTCACGGAAAAGTTAGGGGACGATTTCCGAAAAAACTGCGAAATGATCGATTCTCTTCTGCGGGTAGACAAGAGCTTTGACATTATAAAGCGCGAGATGAAGATCGCAGGTGCAAACTGCGTCATGTACTACATCGACGGATTTGTCAAAGCCGAGCTCATGCAGAAGCTTATGGTATATCTCATATCCGTAAAAGAGATCGGCGACGGCGGCAAGGATGCCGCATACACCTTTGCAGCCAAAAGCGTACCCACCGTAGAAGTCGATGTGACCGACTCGGCAGACAATATAATCCTCATGGTTCTTTCCGGCTGTACGGCATTTCTCAGTGAGGGATTCGGTCCCAATGCGATAATCATAGATTCGCGGACATATCCCACGCGCAGCACCGAGGAGCCCGAAGGCGACCGCGTAATGAGAGGATCGCGCGACGGCTTTGTCGAGACCCTCATATTCAACACCGCGATGCTTCGCCGCAGAATAAGAGATACGTCCTTCACGGTCGAATACCTCAACATCGGAAAGCGCTCTCGCACGGATATCGCAATATGCTATATGGACGGGATCGCCGATGCGGAATATGTTTCAAAGCTTCGGGCAAATCTTGAGAGCATTGACGCCGACAGCATAATCCTCGGTCACCAGAGCATAGCAGAATCACTGATCCGTACAAGATGGTACAATCCGTTTCCGAAGATACGCTCAACGGAACGTCCGGACGCCGCCGCCGCGTCGGTGCTTGAGGGCTCGGTCATCGTAATATGCGACAACACGCCCGAGGTCATGATCCTGCCGACATCGATCTTCGATTTTCTCCAAGAGACCGACGATTACTACTTCCCTCCGTTCACCGGAAGCTACCTCCGCATACTGAGGCAATTCGTTTTCTTTGCCGCCATGCTCATAACTCCGCTGTGGTATCTTCTCGTGTCAAATCCCGAAATACTGCACGGAAGATGGCGCTTTCTTATTCCCGCCGATCCCGGAGAAGTTCCTTTGATCGTTCAGCTTTTCCTGATAGAATTCACGATAGACGGGCTCAAGCTTGCCTCGCTCAACACGCCGAGCATGCTCAGCAATTCGTTTTCCGTGGTCGGCGGTCTGCTTCTCGGGGATTTTGCGGTCAAGGCAGGATGGCTATGCCCCGAGGTGATCGTGTATATGGCTTTCGTCTCGATCGCAAACTTCGCCCAGCCGAGCTATGAGCTCGGATACGCCTTCAAATATATGAGGATGCTGCTTTTGTTTGCGACGTGGCTTTTCGG
>URSW01000129.1 GCA_900550625.1 uncultured Eubacteriales bacterium | reverse complement strand
CCGCCCGCCTTTTTTCTCGTTCGTCCGCTTGCACGTTTGACCGTTCACCCGTTCTTTAGCTTACACGTTTGAGTGTTTGCCCGTCTGGACTTCCCGCCTCCCCGTAAACCGGGGCGCGCGTCAGAACGCGATATATCCGTTGGGATCGACGCGCTGACCGTTTATACGGACTTCGACATGGACGTGGTTGCCGTCGGCGGAGCCCGTCATTCCGACAAGTGCGATCGTGTCGCCCTGGCTTACCTGCGTGCCGACCGAGACGAGCAGCGCGCTGCAGTGCGCGTACAGGGTCGATATGCCGTCTCCGTGGTCGATTATAACGTAGTTTCCGTAGCTCCAGTGCCATTCCGCGCGTATAACGGTTCCGCCGCTCGATGCCATGATCGGCGTACCGGCAGGGCATGCGACATCAACCGCCCCGTGGAAATCCGATTGACCCCACAGATCGCGCCAGCCGTAGCCCGAGGATACATATCCGGTTCCGCCGGCGATCGGGCGGATAAAGCCTTCACCGGAGTAGATGACCTGGTTCTGTGCCTGCTGCTGCTGAATGTAGCTTTCGAGCTCCGCGTTGAGCTGACGTTCTGCCTCCGCAACCTTGTTATACATTGCAAGCTTGTCTTCCGCGCTTTGCGTGAGACTTGAAATATACGCATCCTGCTGTGCGGAGAGAGATTCATATGAGGCTTCGTCTGCCGCCAGCTCGGCGTTTGTCTTCTCTTCGGCAGCCTTTGAATTCTCGAGAGCTTTCTTCTGATCCTCGAGCGATTGCTTCTGCTCATTATATTTGTCCATGAGCGAGCGGTCGTATTCAAGGATCGCATTGATCCTGTCTATGCGGGAGAGAAAGTCCGCGATGTTCTGCGATCCGAGGATAAGCTCGAGATAAGACGCATTGCCGTCCTCATAGGTTTCCTTCACGCGCTCAAGGTATTTGTTCATCGTCTCCGACATCTGCGCTTCGGTTTCGGTGATCGAATCCTCGGTCATCGAGATCTGATTGGAAAGCTGGGTCAGGAGGTTGTTCGAAAGGACGATTTTGTATTGCGTGGTCGATGCGAGCTGATCGAGGCTTGCCTTGTATTCGGCGCTCTGCGCCGCCTGACTGCGGAGAGAGTCTATCTCGGTCATGAGACGGTCCTGCTCCGCCTGAAGATCGGCAAGCTGGTCCTTGTAGCTCTTCACGGTGGCGTCGTTCGATGCTTCGACCGATGGGGGACACATCATGAGCGGCGCGGCGCAGAGAATCGCACACAGCGCGTACAGTACGGTTTTGGTTTTGATTTTTGAAACTGCTTTTTTCATTTTCCTTAGACTTCCTTTCTTCGGGCTTTGCCCGGCGGCACATCGCCGGAAAACCGCAGAAGATCATCGGCGCCGCCGCGAGGGGGCGCCTTTGCTCGGAAAAGGGAGCACGGTGCGCGTTAAGCCTTGAGATATTTGCGCAGCGAGAGTAAGCTTCCTACGATACCGGTGAGAATTCCGAGGGCGATGAAGCCGCCGAGAACATAACCCGATACTTCCGAAAATCCGACGAAGGATATCATCTGAAGGTCACTTGAAATCTTCTGTTCAACATAATAATACGCATACCACTCAAGAAAATATGAGAGTATCGCGGAAAAGATACCGATTATGATTCCTTCAAGGATGAAGGGCGCGGCGATGAACATTCCTGTCGCGCCGACGTAGCGCATGACGGTGATCTCGTGCCGCCTCGAATAGACGGACAGCTTGATCGTGTTCACGATGATGAACACCGTGACGATGATGAGCACCGCAAGGAACCATACGAATATCATGAGCACTCCGGAGCGGAAGCTCTCGAGCTGCGACGCGAGGTCGAGGCGGTTGTTCACCTTGGCAATCCCGTCCATGTGCTTGAGCGCGTAGTCGAGATCGACCACCTTCGCGGGGTCGGAGTACGATATCACGAATTCATCCACAAGGGGATTGTTTTCGTCGGTGATGTAGTCGTAGGCATCCTGCTTGTCGCCCGCCTGCGCGCGGAGCTGATTCAGAGCTTCGTCCTTCGTTATTCTCTCGACGGTATCCACATTATCGAGAGAGGCTATCTTCTCTCCGACGGCGACGATATCCTCTTCCGTCATATCCTCATTTACGAATACGACGATCTGATTGAGATTGCCGAGGGAGTTGAGATTGAGGTTTATGTTAAGCACGATGAGCGCAAAGCCGCCGATGACGACAAGGCAGCTCATCAGAACCGCGATCGAAGCAAACGACATGACTCCGTTTCGCCAGAGCCCCTGAAACGCCTGCGAAAGAGCGTATTTCAAACTGAATCTTCTCACTTGAACATACCTCCGACGCGGTCTTCCGTGATCTTTCCGCCGTTGAGCTTGACGACGCGCTGCTTGTAGTAATCGACAAGCCCCTTTTCGTGGGTAACGACGATGACGGTCTTGCCGAGCTTGTTTATCTTGAGCAGGAGGTTCATTATCTCGATGCTCATGCGCGGGTCGATGTTTCCGGTGGGCTCGTCCGCGATTATGATCTTGGGATTGTTCGCAAGGGCGCGGGCGAGTGCGACGCGCTGCTGCTCACCGCCCGAAAGCTCGTTCGGGAAGCAGGAGAACTTGTCGGTCAGATTCACGGTGTTGAGTATGGCGGGCACGCGGCGCTTGATCACCCTTGACGGAGTACCGACGACGTGCATCGCAAATGCCACGTTCTCGAAAACGGTCATCTTCGGGAAGAGGCGGAAATCCTGGAACACAACGCCGAGCTCGCGGCGGTAGTACGGGACCTTAAAGCGCGAAAGCGTGCTCAGCTCATAGTCGCCGACCGTGATCTTTCCGGATGTGGGTCTTTCTTCACACAGAAGAAGCTTCATCATGGTCGTTTTTCCGGCTCCGGAATGACCTACGATGAAGACGAACTCTCCGTCCTCGATATGAAGATCCACGCCGTCGAGTGCAAGCGTACCGTTCGGGTAGGATTTTTTTACGTTGTTGAAATCTATCATGATCAGAATTTAACCGGCTTGGTTGTGAGATAACGCTTGACCATGAGCGCGACCTTAAGCGTGATGGCGTTGTCGAATTCACGCAGATCGAGTCCGGTCAGCTTTCTGATCTTCTCGAGGCGGTAGACCAGAGTGTTGCGGTGTACGAAGAGCTTTCTCGAAGTCTCCGACACGTTGAGGTTGTTCTCGAAGAAGCACTGGATCGTCATGAGCGTCTCGTGATCGAGGCTTTCGAGAGAACCGTATTTGAATACTTCCTGGAGGAACATCTCGCAGAGCGTGGTGGGAAGCTGATAGATAAGACGTCCTATGCCGAGGTTCTCGTAGCTGATGACCGTCTTTTCGGTGTCGAATACCTTGCCGACCTCGATCGCGGTCTGAGCCTCCTTGTAGGAGCGCGCAAGATCCTTGATGTTGTCGACGGCGGTTCCGATGCCGATCGCAACCTTCGCATAGAATTCGGTGCCGAGAGTGTCGGCGATCGAACGTGCAAGCTTCTCGATCTCGCGGATGTCGGTGCCGCCCTTGATCTCCTTGACGACAACGATGTCCTGCTCGCTTATGCTGATGACATAATCCTTGTTCTTGTCGGGGAAGATCTGCTGAACCATGTTGAACGGCAGCACTTCGGTTCTCGACAGGAATTTGATGAGGAATACCACGCGGACCTCTTCGGTGTTGAAGCGCAGCTCCTTGCCCTTTATGTATATGTCACTCGGCAGAATGTTGTCGAGGATGATGTTCTTTATGAAGGAATTCTTGTCGTATTTCTCGTCGTAGAGGTTCTTTATGGTTGAAAGAGAGATCGAGAGGATATCGGCAAGACGCTCCGCCGTATCGTCCTCACCTTCGACGAAAACGATGTATTCCCATTTTGCGGCGGTTCCGATGGGACGGTATGTGTAGCCCTCGACGGTGACCGCATCCGAGGTGTAAGCAAGTTCGTCGTGGATACCGTGCCGGGCCTCGCCTATCTTGACAAGCTCACTGCACGCTATTATAACGCCCGTATCGTCGATTACTCCGATCGTGCGGTTTGCCGCGTCGCCCATCTGGTGAATAATTCCCTGAAACAATCGGTTAGACATTTTGCTCCTCCTGATATATAAAATAATAAAATATCGCAGTTTATCAATTGTATATTCTCCACTATATTTTACACGATTATTTGTGACAATTCAATAGTGAAACGGGAATATTTATAAAAACGGAAGCCGCTTTTTCCGATTTTTGCGCAGAAAAACGAAAAATTTAAAGTTTGTTCATAGAACCGCAACATTAAAAACGTATCCGATGTGCCGTTTGATGTCTGCTGCGCGACGATGCCGCCGTCCGCTGCATCGGTTTCGCCGGGGCTGCGCCTATGCCGTCCGCGCCGCCGCATCTCGGTATGCCGCGGGCTTTTATGTACAGCCTATAAGCCGCGCCGTGCGTAACCGGGAATTTGCCTCAGCGGTTGAGGTGTACTCCGCACGGTCGAATTTTCCTGCGCGACTGCGGTTTTTCCACCGCTGCTCATAGGTTTCACGCTGCCCGTCGGTCTAACGCTGCATCGCCGATCCCGTCGCCGCTTCTTCGATCACCTCGCCGCCTGCCTCGCGGGCGCGGGTGTACCGTCCTACAGCTCGTATTCGTATGAGAGGCACGCGAGGACGAACGGCGCGGCGCTCTCCGTCCGGAGGATGCGCTTCCCGAGGCTCACCGAAACGGCGCCCGCCGCCGCAGCTTCCTCCGCCTCCTCCGGGGAATATCCGCCCTCCGGACCGATGAATATACCGATCTCACCCTCCGGCGCACTGCCCGCGAGAGCTCCCCGCAGGCTGACGCAGCGCTCGCCTTCGTAGCAGAACAGGCGCACGCCTCCCGTCGATATTGCTTCGCGGAATGTCATGAGGGCGCCGATCTCGGGGATGACGGCGCGTCCGCACTGCTTCGCCGCTTCTTCGGCGATCCGCTGCCAGCGCGCGCGCTTTTTCTCCGCATCCGCTCTTGTCAATCGGACGGTCGCGCGCTGAGTCAGCACCGGCACGATCCGCACCGCGCCCGATTCGACGGATTTCTGTATCACCGTGTCGAAGCGATCCCCCTTCACAAGGGACTGATACACCGTGGCGCGATACGGCGGCTCGTTTTCGCTTCGGTGCGACGAGATCACCTCAAG
>URSW01000128.1 GCA_900550625.1 uncultured Eubacteriales bacterium | reverse complement strand
CGATAACGGCGGCACGCGCGGGAGTGTCGGTCACGGTATACGAGAAAAACAGGCTCACGGGGAAAAAGCTCAGGATCACGGGAAAGGGCAGGTGCAATGTCACGAACAACTGCCCGTGTGATGAGTTTCTCCGCCATGTGACGAAAAATTCGAAATTCCTCTACGGCGCGGTGAACCGATTTACTCCGGCGGATACGATGGAGTTTTTCGAATTGCTCGGCGTTCATCTGAAGACGGAGCGCGGACGGCGTGTGTTCCCCGAATCCGACCGCGCCGCGGATATTGCGGATGCGCTTGAGAGGGAGATGCGCTCCCTCGGGGTCAGGATCGTGAATCTTGAGGTTTCTTCTGTAAAAAGCGAGGGCGGCGAGGTCACGGGAGTGACGGCGGGTGGCTCTTTTCACCCGCACGGCGCGGTGATCGTCGCTACGGGCGGGGTTTCGTATCCGCGCACCGGATCGACCGGAGACGGATACCGCATAGCGCGCGATTTCGGACTTGACGTTTCGGCTCCGGAGGCGTCGCTTGTGCCGATCGTCACGGTCGAGGACACATCCCCGATGATGGGGCTTGCGCTCAAAAACGCGGTGTTTACCGTGAAGGACGGCGGCGGAAAGAAGGTATTCGCCGAGCAGGGCGAGATACTCTTCACTCACTTCGGCATCTCCGGACCTCTCGCGCTTTCCGCGTCCGCTCATATGCGCCCCGATCCCGCTGCGTATTCGGCGGAGATCGATATGAAATGCGCGCTCGACGGGCAGACGCTCGACAGACGGATACTCTCCGATCTTTCGGAAAGCCCCGCAAAGGCGCTGATAAATTCCCTCGGCGCACTCCTTCCCTCGTCGATAATCGCCGAGGTCGTGAGGCGAAGCGGTGTCGATCCGTACAGGAAATGCGCGCAGATCACGAAGGAGGAAAGAGCGGCGCTCGGCAAAGTGATAAAGCATTTCACGCTGACTCCGCGGTCGTTTCGCCCGATTGACGAGGCGATCGTGACCTCGGGCGGCGTGTCCGTCGTCGAGCTTTCGCCGAAAACGATGATGTCGAAGAAGATCGGCGGACTGTTTTTCGCGGGCGAGGTGATCGACGTCGATGCATACACCGGAGGGTACAACCTCCAGATCGCCTTTTCCACGGGTCATGCAGCCGGAGAGGGCGCGGCGGATTTTGTGCTCGGGATGTGAGCGCCGGGTGCGCCGCCGGACGGTACGGAAGGATTTCACACGGCTGATGCGGCGCGGTCGCACGGGATTTTCCCGGATAAAGAATTCTTTCAAGGAAGAAAGGAATACGGATTATGAAAATAGCTATAGACGGACCGAGCGGCGCGGGAAAAAGCACGCTTGCAAAGGCGCTTGCGCGCCGGCTTTCGCTTGTTTATGTCGATACCGGAGCAATGTACAGAACGGTCGGACTCTGCGCATCCCGCGCCGGGGTTGACCCTCATGACGAAGATCAGGTGAAGCCGCTTCTCGCGGACTGCGATATATCGCTGAAATATGAGGACGACGGTCAGCACGTTTATCTCTGCGGTGAGGACGTAAGCGGCGAGATCCGCACGCCGGAGGCATCGAAATATGCGTCGGCGGTGTCCGCGCTTCCCGCGGTCAGAAGCTTTCTCCTCGGAGTTCAGCGCGATATGGCGGACAAGGGCGGCGTCATAATGGACGGACGCGATATCGGAACTGTGATAATGCCTGACGCGGACTGCAAGCTGTTTGTGTTCGCCTCCGCCGAGGCGAGGGCGCGCCGCCGCTTCAAGGAGCTTACCGAGAAGGGTCGGGAGTGCACGCTTGAGGAGGTGCTCTGCGACATTGAGGAGCGCGACAAAAACGACCGCGAGCGCGAGATCGCGCCGTGCGTCCCCGCCGAGGACGCGGTCATGTTCGACAATTCCGAGCTTGATTTCGACGGCACCGTCGAAGAGGCGCTGAGAATCATCCGCGAAAAGACCGAGTGACGGCGGCAGACGCGCCGTCCGGTGCCGAAGGTGCGGCAAATCAGTATAAGCTGAGGGGAAATCATGAAATTTTACGAGGCGATATATAAAATTTTCGCACGTCCGGTACGTGCGCTTTACCGCGTCCGCGTGATCGGTGCGGAGAACCTTCCCGCCGAGGGCGGATGTCTGCTCTGCTCGAATCATACAAGCATGCGCGATGTCGTCGTGCTTGCCGCCGCGCTTCCGAGGCAGCCGAGGTATATGGCAAAGAAGGAGCTTTTCAAGATTCCGCTTCTTTCTCAGCTGATACGCGCGCTCGGCGCGTTTCCGGTCGATCGGGGCGGAGCGGACGTTTCGTCCATCAAAAAATCTATTGCGATGATCGAGGGCGGCGAGGTCGTGTCCCTCTTTCCGCAGGGTCACCGAGTCAAGGGAAGGTGCGCGCGCGGCACGCCGATAAAGAACGGTGCGGGACTTATCGCGTACCGCTCGGGCGCATGTGTCGTGCCCGCATACATAAAGACCAAGGCGTACCGCGTGAAGCCGTTTCGCCGCACCGAGATAATCATAGGAAAACCGATCGCAAACTCCGACCTCGGCTTTGTGTCCGGCGGCACGGCGGAGTATTCCGCGGCGTCGCATATGATTTTCGACGCGATATGCGACCTCGGCGAAGGCGTGCAGCGCACGGCAGATGCATGAGGCGCGGCAAATTCCGTTTGTGAGGAAGGCATATGAAGATTGAGATCGCGGCTTCTGCGGGCTTTTGCTTCGGAGTGAGACGTGCAACGAAAACTCTCGAGGATGAGATCGCGTCGGGCTCAAGGACCGTTTATACGCTCGGCAGGCTGATACATAACGACGGCTACAACCGTTCGCTTGAGGAGCGCGGTGTCAGGAGCATTTCCTCCGACGGGCTCGGCGATGTGATCGCGCGTGCGCGTTCCGGCGAGCCGACCACGGTCGTGGTGAGGGCTCACGGAGAGGACAGGCGAGTGCTCGGCGAGCTTGAAGCGGCGAGGGAGGAGTGCCCCGACTTCCGCGTGCTCGACTGCACCTGCCCTTATGTTGACAAGGTAAGACGTATCGCGGAGGAAAACTCCGGCCCCGACAGTCTTTTCATCCTGATCGGCGCCGCGGAGCATCCCGAGGTGCGCGGGATCATGAGCTGCTGCCGCGGCGACGGACTTGTTTTTCCCGATGCCGATTCTCTCGAGAGGTGGATTTGTTCGGACGAATCGCTGAAATATCGCCGCTGTCGGGTATCGATAGCCGCGCAAACGACGCAAAAAATGTCCGAATGGAAAAAATGTTTGAAAATTATTGAAAAAGTATATACAAATCCATTTATTTTTGATACAATATGTAATGTTACGGCTGAACGGCAAAAAGAGGCCTACGATCTCGCCCGAAGATCGGATGTGATGATCGTCATAGGCAGCCGCGGAAGTTCAAATACGGTGAAGCTTTACGAGATCTGCAGTTCGGTCTGCGATCGGACATACCTCATTGAGGATGCTTCGGGACTTTCGGATATCGTGATACCGTACAATAAAACAGTGTCCATAACTGCCGGCGCATCGACGCCGTACAGTGTAATAAGGGAGGTAGAAAGAAACATGAGCGAGACCACTGAAAATTTTGCACAGATGCTTGAGGAATCCCTCAAAACTTTAAATACAGGAGACGTAGTTTGCGGAACAGTATCGGCTATTTCGCCCAATGAGATCCACCTCGATCTCGGAGCCAAGACCACGGGCGTTATTTCACGCGATCAGATAACCGACGATCAGTCGGCAAAGCTTGAAGATATGTTCAAGCTCGGCGACGAAGTTGAAGCATTCGTAATCAAAGTAAGCGACGTTGACGGTATTGCGACCCTTTCGAAAAAGCGCGTTGATTCCGATAAGAATTGGAAAAACATAGTCGCGGCTTACGAAAGCGGCGAGATTCTTGAGGGCAAGATTGTCGAGGCTGTAAAGGGAGGAGTTATCATTTCTCTCGATTCCAACCGCGTATTCATCCCCGCATCGCAGACCGGAATCCCGCGCGACGGAGACCTTTCCGCACTTGTCGGAACGACCCAGCGCGTGAAGATCATCGAGGTCAAGAATGAGCGCCGCCGCGCTTACGCTTCCATCCGTGCGGTTGCACGCGAGGAGCGCAAGGCAAAGGAGAAGGCATTCTGGGATACCGTTGAAGAGGGTGCGATCTATGAAGGACCCGTTAAGAGCCTGACCTCTTACGGCGCATTCGTTGACCTCGGCGGCGTTGACGGAATGGTACATCTCACCGAGCTTTCCTGGAGAAGAATCCATCATCCCTCCGAGGTCGTCAAGGTCGGCGATGTTATCAAGGTGTTCGTAAAGTCGATCGACCGCGAGAAGGGCAGAATCTCTCTCGGATACAAGACCGAGGATACCGATCCGTGGTTCATTTTCAACAACAAGTATAAGATCGGCGATACCGCGAACGTCAAGGTCGTAAGCCTTATGCCCTTCGGCGCTTTTGCGGAGATCGTTCCCGGCGTTGACGGACTTATTCACATAAGCCAGATCGCAGATCACAAGATCGAGAAGCCGGACGATGTTCTCAAGGTCGGCGATACCGTTGATGTCAAGATCACCGATATCAATCAGGAGACCAAGAAGGTAAGCCTTTCGATCCGCGCTCTTCTCGAGCAGGGTGCAAAAGAGGCTGAGGAAGCATCCGACGACGCACAGGCAGAGGAAGCTTCCGAGCCGAAGGTATTCTCCACCGACAATCCGGAAGCATATGCGGATTTCGGCGAGAATAACGCAGAGTAATAACGAAATACTAAGTTGCGGGAGCGTAACGGCAGAGATCAGTGGATTGTACGCCGCCGCTCCCGCTGCGTTTTTAACATATCCGTATCTGCGGCATCGAATGCCGAATAATTTTCGAAAGGATTTTCACCATGAAAATGATGAAACGTATAACTGCCGTACTTATTGCGGCTCTTATGTGCCCGCTTTCGTTCGCTGCCGCGGTCAGCGCGGAATCCGAAACTGCTCCGATCGTCTCCGCGGAATCGTCCTACAACAATGTAGCGGGCGGATTTACCTTTGTGGAGGAGGCGGGAGACGAAGCGGCGCTTTCCGCGAAGCTTTCGGGCAAGGTCGTTCCCGGAGCATTTATATTCTATCCGGATAAGAGCCTCGCACTTTACGACAGTGCGCACGGCGCGCTCGGGTATTCCCTTGAGCGGGCGCTCACTCTTCTCGGCTC
>URSW01000127.1 GCA_900550625.1 uncultured Eubacteriales bacterium | reverse complement strand
CGCTGCTGCTGACCGCCGGACAGGCGCGTCACGCTGCGGTTTTCGAATCCCGACAGATTCACGAGGCGGAGCATCTCCGTAACGCGCTCCTTTATCTCATCCTTCGGTACCTTCTTAAGCTTCAGTCCGAACGCAATGTTTTCGTATACGTTGTAGTTCGGAAAAAGCGCGTACCTCTGGAAGATCGTGTTGACGGGACGCTTGTACGGGGGGAGACCCGCGACGCTTTTTCCGTCAAAAAAAACTTCGCCTGACTGAGGTTGTATAAATCCCGCGATAACTCTCAGCGTGGTTCAATCAGGCGGTTGATCATCTTCAGCGTGGTGGTCTTGCCGCAGCCGGACGAGCCGAGCAAAGTAACGAATTCACCGTCGCCGATCGAAAGATTAAGCCGGTCGAGCACGCGCTCGCCGTCGAATTCAACCGTAATGTCCCGAAGTTCAATAACATTATTCAATTTTTTATCCCCCTTTGCGGAAAAAGACTACGTTGAGCCAAAGCTCTGCCCAGTCCCACAAACGGCTAACCACAACCCCCGCAAAGGGTTTTTACAAAACGGAAAGCATCCGATTGCAGTTATGGTTTCACAGACCTTTCGGTCACGGCTTCTGTTCGAAACTGCCGCTTGTGTATATTCGTACAGGCGCACGAATTTTAAGACGATATCGTATTGATTATACATATTTATTCGCCCATTGTCAATATTATTCGAATTATTTTGCATTTTTGTGAAAGTTCCATATACGGAAGCGGAAAAATCGAAGAAAACTCACGATAATTATGCCGTGTTGACGTTTTTTCGTCCTGCACGGGCAAAATTTCCGCCGTCACGATCCGGAGAAGAGACGGCGGAAATCGAAAATCGGGGACGAAAATATTCCGGAGCGCGCAAAAGCGCGCTCCGGGAACAAAGTTTTCGTATTTTCGCTTATCGTTTTTTCCGCCGTATGATATTCCACGCGCGCATGGTCAGCGACACCGGCAGGATCCGCGTGAACAAGTGCTGCATATGCGACAGCGATCCGCAGACGCAGACGCGCTTACCGCGGTCGCAGAAGCGGAGCGCTTTTCTGACGACAGATCGGCTCTCCGACATTCCGGGAAAGAAATTCACGCTCGAGGTGTCGGTCTTCTCCGCATTTCCGATGAATTCGGTCCTCACCCATCCGGGGCAGAGCGCAGTCACGGTAATGCCCCGGTCGGCAAGCTCGAAGGAAAGCGCTTCGGAAAACGACAGCACAAACGCTTTCGTGGCGGCGTATATATTGAGATACGGCAGCGGCTGAAACGCCGCGACCGACGCGATCTCGATGATCTTTGAGCCGCGGTCCATGTACCCGATGCAAGTATACGTCAGGCGCACAAGGGACGTGCAGTTGAGCGAAACCATCCTGTCGCTTTCATCCGCATCGACTTCGGCATACGAGCCGAATCTGCCGTACCCGGCGGCGCATACGAGATATCCGACACGCGGCCCCTCCGCTTCAAGCAGCTCCTCTATCTTACCGAGGGATTCCCTCTCCGTGAGGTCGAGCGCAAGCACGCGCACCGGAGTTTTCACCTCGCGCGCAAGCTCGCAAAGCGCGCTCTCTCTCCGCGCGATCGCCCATATCTCGTCAAATCCGTAAGCGTCAAGCTCACGCACGAAGTCCTTGCCCATCCCGGAGCTTGCCCCGGTCACTATCGCAATATTCATCCTTCACCCGCATATTTATCGGGAATCGGGCGCGTATCCGCTCCGCCGGGAAGCTCTCCCCTCACGCCGAGCCAATTCGTCCGCGCCTCATCCTCGAGATTATCCGATATTGACACTCTCATCTGATAAATGGTAGCTATCGAGCTTATGTTGTATTTATACTTTTTCATGCGCGAAATAAGCAGATCGTATTTTTCCGAAAGCTCCTTAAGGCGCGCGGTATCACCGTCGTCATACGCCTTGAAATACTCCGAGCAGCAGATTCCGTAACAGATGCTCACACTGAGCGTCTCGCAGCTTCTCTGCTGCTCCGCGCTGCCGGCAAGCTCGATCGCGCGTTCGATCAGCGCTTCCATTGTTGCAAACAAAAATTGCGTCATATGATTTTAACACACATTATATACCAAGTCAACAGAATTTGGTTTTTTTGTGAGACACCGCGGACATACATACCGGAGAGCCGCAGTTCCCCGGTATGCGGGGTTGCAACACTACACCTGTTTAACGCTTCTTAAAGCGCCGTATCTCGTCGCGCAGGAAGGAAAGCGCGTCGCTGAGTCCGCCCGCCTCATCGATCAGTCCGCAGGAGACCGCCTCGATCCCGTCGATCAGCGATCCCGTATCGGTTGCGATCTGGTCGGTCGCAAGAAGGTATTCCCTGAATTTTTCCTCGGTGATCCCCGAATGCTTGGTGACGAATTTGATGATCCTGTCCTGCATTCTCTCGAAATAGTAGTAGGTCTGCGGCACGCCGATCACGGTTCCGCTCATTCTGACCGGGTGTATCGTCATCGTCGCGGACGGAACAATGAACGAGCGGCGCGCGCTGACCGCAAGCGGCACGCCGATCGAGTGACCGCCGCCGAGGACGAGCGACACCGTGGGCTTCGACATGCTTGCGACCATCTCCGCGATCGCAAGTCCCGCCTCCACGTCACCGCCCATCGTATTCAGCACCATGAGCATCCCGTCGATATCGTCGCTCTCCTCGACCGACACAAGCAGCGGAATTATATGCTCGTATTTCGTCGCCTTGGAGCCGTCCGTCACCGTGTAATGTCCCTCGATCTGACCGATTATCGTCAGGCAGTGTACGCTTTCGCCGTCGCGCCGCGACACGACCGAGCCGCTCTTCATTATATATTCAAGCTGCTCGTTCTCCGCGCTCCGTTCGTCCTTCGTCTCGGATGCGTTCTCGCCGCTCTCCGTGAATCTCGTTTCCTCCATAAAGACCTCCGTATCCCGTTTTCTATATTATCGGAATAGAGCGTGGTTTTTATTCGGAAAATCCGGCGAAATATCGGAAATCGTAAGTTTTGCGGCGATTGGGCGGATTCGAACGGCAGGCGGATTTTCGCCGCCCGATGCATCCGATGCGAAAAGCCCATACGCCGAAAAGCGCCGCCGCGCACGTCTCCGGTGTGGCGAAATCGGGGAAACGCAGAAATGCGGGCGGCATACGCGGGCGAGTGAGCGCGGATGCGCTCTCTCGCCGCAAAAAGCGTCGGCGGATATTGAAAAACGGCGCAAAAAGTGATATTATATAGAACGGTGTCCGCAATGCACTGCGGAACTCGCGCGGTGCGCGGGAAAGGCATGTCATGAAGAAAATACGAATTTCCGGAGAGGGCGCATACGTCCTCGGTCAAATATTCCTCGCGTGGGGAGCCGCGCTGATCACCGCCGCGAATTTCGGCGTTTCGATGGTCGTCGCGCCCGCTTATCTCATCTCGGAGAAGATCCCGTTTCTCACGTTCGGAATGTCGGAATACATATTTCAGGCATTTCTGCTCGCGGTGTTCTGCGCCGTCGTCGGAAGATTCCGCGTAAAGTACCTGCTGTCGTTCGTGACCGCCTTCATTTACGGCAACCTCCTCGATCTCGATCTGTTTATCCTTTCGCTCGGCGGAAATTATGTTTTCGGCGTGAGAGTACTGCTTTTCGCCGCCGGGGTCGCCGCCACGGCGATCGGTGTCGCGTTTTTCTTCAACACATATCTTCCGCTCGGAGTGTATGAGCTGTTCGTAAAGGGACTGTGCGACCGCTTTTCGCTCGACATCGGCAAAACGAAGATCGCCTACGACTGCTCGAGCCTCGCCGTCGCGTGCGTTATGTCGGTCGCGTTTTTCGGGCTGTGGCCGCTTCGCGGTATCGGGCTCGGCACGCTGATATGCGCGCTGCTGAACGGCGTCGTGATCTCCGCGTTTTCAAAGCTCTTCACATCGAAATTCGATTTTACCCCGTTGTGGAACTGCCCCGCATGGATGAAATAAGGAAAAGGCACTGTCTCGGCAGTGCCTTTCGTTTATTTTCAGTTTGACTCCTCATTCTGCGAGCGGATCATGTTAAGGTAGTAGTTATGCGTGTAGATATCCGCCGAGAAATAGGTCTTTCTTCCGTCCGAAACAAAGAAGTAGTATCCGTTCTTGCTCGGATTGAGAGCGGCAAGCATTGCCGTCGCGCTGGGGTTCGATATCGGTCCGGGCGGAAGCCCCTCGTGGATATATGTGTTGTACGGGAGGTCGCGGTCCATATCAGCCGCCGTCACCTTCTTCGGGCGTTCGCCGAGCTCGTGCGCGATCTGATACACGACGGTCGCGTCGCTCTCGAGCCTCGGGTACTGCGCCGGATTGTTAAGGCGGTTCCAGAATACCTCGGATATCTTGAAGTAGTCTGCGCTTGTGCCCGCCTCTTTCTCGATCATGGACGCGAGAGTGACGATATCGTCGACCGTCATTCCCTTTTCAACGGTCATCTTGCGGTAATCGTCGGTGAACACCTGCGCGAAACGGTAGAGCATCTTGTTTATGACGGTCTCCGGCTTTGATGCGTTATAGAATTCGTAGGTATCCGGGAAGAGGTATCCGTCGAGGCGGTATATTCGATCCTTTGAATAGCCGACCGTCTCGAGATCGTCAAGGAACCAATAGTCGAAATCGTAATTGTTTATGACTTCGACGTACCCTTCGCGTGTTCCGATTCCCTTTTCGACGAGAAGATCAATTATTTCGTCGGTCGTATATCCCTCGGGGATCGTAATGCGGCTCGTTCCGCTCGGTTTCTTCTCCTTGAAGGACGCAAGGATATCCTCATAGTCCGTGGAGGGCTTGAGTTTATATGTTCCCGCAAGGAACTGTCCGTTGTCATGCTTGTATCCGGCAAACCACTTGAACACGGACGGATATTTTATGATCCCGTTCGACGAGAGCACATCGGCAACCGTATCGAGGTCTGCATTTTCGGGGATCACGATTTCTATTTCATCCTCGGATTTGACGAAGGCAAACACATCGTTTCCGACCATTATCACGGCAAGGGATATTCCCACCGAGACGATCAGCACGCAGACAAGGTATATCGCCGCTTTTATGAGGCTTATCACCGCGTTGCTGCTCTCGGCTCCGAGCCGCTCGCGGAACGACGGGCTGAGCCCTTTTTTCTTCTTTTCGCGCTTTTCTCCGCTGCCGTTCGCAGCATTTTCCGCTCCCGTCACCGGAACAACGCGAGTTCCGCCGATGGTC
>URSW01000126.1 GCA_900550625.1 uncultured Eubacteriales bacterium | reverse complement strand
CGCACTTCTCAGATCGGAAGCGTCGGAACAGCGTGACCTCGAGAATACCGAAGCGCTTATCGCCGCATCCGAAGAGCGTATTTCCGCGCTTGAAGAGGAGAAGAACGGGCATAAAGAGAAGGTATCAGCCTTCAAACTTGCCGCGGAGGAAAATTCAAAGCTGATTCTTACGCTGAAATCCGAGGTCGAGAGCGGAAATGAGGCTCTCGAAGCGAAGGAGCGCGAGCGTCTCTTCCTCGAAGAAGGCGGAATGGATTTTGAGAAAAAGATCAACGATCTCCGTCTCAGAATACGCGACCTTACTTCAAAGAAAGAGCTTCAGCTTGCCGCCCATTCAAAGAGCGAAAATAAGCTCCAGCTTCTGAAATCGGATATTGAAAAGATGTCGGGCAGAATCTACGACGAATATGAGCTTACTCATACCGATGCCGCAAATCTCGGATATCCGGAGGTGACGAAGGAGAACCGAGCCGAGATTCAGAGCCGATTGAACGAGTTGAAATCCTCGATCCGCGCGCTTGGTTCGGTCAACGTCGATGCGATTGAAGAGTACGCCGAACTGAAATCGAGATACGATTACGTTACGGCGCAGATGAATGATCTGACGGCATCCAAGAAAGAGCTCGATTCCGTAATATCCTCGATCGAAGAGGAGATGGAGCGGATGTTCCGCGATGCCTTCACGAAGATCAACAAAAACTTCGGGGAAGTATTCAGAGAGCTTTTCGGAGGCGGTCACGCGGAACTTACGCTTACCGATCCGGACGATATACTGAACTGCGGAATCGAGATATCGGCGGCGCCTCCCGGGAAGATGATAAAAAATCTCTCGCTCCTTTCGGGCGGTGAGCAGGCGTTTATCGCAATAGCGCTTATGTTTGCGCTGATAAAGGTAAATCCTTCTCCGTTCTGTATCTTTGACGAGATTGAAGCGGCGCTCGACGAGGTAAACGTAAACCGTGTCGCAAATTATATAAGCCGTTTCTCAAAGGATATACAGATCATCATGATAACACACCGCCGCGGAACGATGGAAATTGCCGATACGTTGTACGGCGTAACTATGCCGCGCCACGGTGTGTCCAAGGTGTTCACGCTCGATGTAGGCGCGGTATCAAAGCAGCAGTTTATCGAAGAGCATCTCGGAAATAACTGATTTTACGCGAAAGGCAGAATTATGGGATTTTTTGATAAGCTGAAAAGCGGACTTAAAAAGACGAAAAACGCTTTTTTCGGACAGCTGAACAGTATGTTCAGAGCGTTTGTCAAAATGGATGAGGATTTTCTCGAAGAGCTTGAGGATATGCTCATATCCGCCGACGTCGGAGTGGAAACGTCTGAGGAGATAATATCCGAGCTCAGAGAGAAAGCTAAGGATGACAGGCTGAAGAGCGGTGAAGATGTAAAAAGTGCGCTTCGCGATATACTGAGAGAAAAAATCGGCGACGGTGAGGCGCTCAAACTTACAACGTCTCCTTCGGTGATTCTCGTGATCGGCGTGAACGGAGTCGGCAAAACGACGACTATCGGAAAAATATCCGCAAGGCTTGCCGACGAAGGCAAAAAGGTCGTTATAGCGGCGGCGGATACGTTCCGCGCGGCGGCTATAGACCAGCTTGAGGTGTGGTGCGAGCGCTCAGGCGCGGAGCTTATAAAACAGAGCGAAGGCTCTGATCCCGCAGCTGTTGTATTTGACGCGGCTGGCGCCGCCGCAAGAAAGCGCCGTGCGGACGTGCTGATCGTCGATACCGCGGGGCGTCTGCACAATAAGAAGAATCTCATGGACGAGCTTGCAAAGATCGACCGCGTTCTTTCGCGTGAGCTTCCGGATGCCGACCGAGAGACCCTTCTGGTGCTCGATTCGACTACGGGACAGAACGCGGTGATGCAAGCGGCGGAATTTAAGAACAGCGCCGATATAACCGGGCTTGTCCTCACAAAGCTTGACGGTACTGCGAAGGGCGGCGCGATCTTCTCAATCAAAGGAACCCTCGGAATTCCGGTAAAATTTATAGGTGTGGGAGAAGGAGTGGACGATCTGCAGCCGTTTGACGCGGACATGTTCGTTTCCGCACTCCTTGATTGAGTATGGATATAGTACTTGCGTCGCGTAACCGCAAAAAGATTGCGGAAATGCAGGAATTGCTCGCGGAGTTTGCGCCGGGCGGAGTGAAAGTCCTTTCGCTCGACGATATCGGACTTCGCGGCGAGATTGAAGAGAACGGCAACTCCTTCGAGGAGAACTCTTTTATAAAGGCATGCGCCGCCGCACGGCTCGGGTATTTCGGCATAGCCGACGATTCCGGGCTGTGCGTTGACGCTCTCGGAGGACGTCCGGGGATTTTTTCCGCACGTTATTCGGGCGAAAATGCGGATGACCGCTCAAACAACGCTAAGCTTCTTTCGGAGCTTGAAAATGTTCCGGACAGCGAAAGGGGCGCTCACTTTGTATGCGTTGTTACATGCGCTCTGCCGCAAAGTATGTCGGATATTTTGATTCCCGCGGAATACGCCGGATTTTCTTCCGACGACGGGATACGCTCGTTTTATGTCCGCGGCGAAGCATACGGTTCGATCCTTCGCGCGGGACGCGGAGAATCGGGCTTCGGCTACGATCCGCTGTTCCTCTCCGAGGAAAAAAACAGAACCTTTGCGGAACTTACCGATAAAGAAAAAAACGGAATCAGCCACCGCGGAAAGGCGATGAGAGCGTTTTGCGGAGTTTTTGCTGATATTATGAAAGGAATCTCATGCTGAACGGAAAACAGAGAGCCATGCTTCGCCGCATGGCAAACGGTATTGATACAATATTTCAGATAGGAAAAAACGGGATATCCGAAGAGACGCTGACACAGGTTTCCGCCGCACTTGAGGCGCGCGAGCTTATAAAGCTCCGTGTTTTGGAGACGGCGCCGTGCGGTGCGCGTGAAGCGGCATCGGAAATTGCCGAGGCGCTCGGCGCTGATGTGGTTTCTGTCATAGGATACCGCTTTGTGCTTTACCGCCGTTCCGAAAAGAAAAAAGATAAGATCGTTCTTGAGTAAATGACACGTACGGGAATTTTCGGCGGCACCTTTTCGCCGCCTCACCGAGGGCACATCAGGGCGGCTGCGGCATTTGTTTCGGAAATGAAGCTTGATCGGCTGCTTGTCATTCCGGCATGTATTCCGCCTCACAAGAGCATTGACGATCCCGGACCCGATCTGCGGCTCGAGATGACGCGCGCCGCTTTCTCGGATAACGCGGGATTTTCGATCCCCGTTAAGGTTTCGGATTACGAAATACGCAAATCCGGAGTGAGCTATACGGTCGATACACTTGAACATTTCTCCGATCCGGATACTGAGCTTTTTCTCCTTTGCGGCGGCGATATGTTCGAAAGCCTTGAGTCGTGGCGCGAGCCCGAACGCATATTTTCCCTTGCGTCGGTAGTCGGGATCATGCGCGAGGACGGGACGGAGCAGGAGATGCGAAAGTACGCAGAGCGCTATCGAAAAAAATACGGCGCGAAATGCTATGTGCTCGGCGAGCGCGCGCTCGAGGTCTCCTCAACGCTGCTGCGCACAATGATAAAACGCGGGGAAAATACGGAAGAATACCTCAGCCCCGAAGTAAGAAGAATAATAGAAAGGGAAAGGCTGTACAGATGATTACCGAGGAAATACTCGATCTTCTCCGCATAAAGGTGAAAAGCTATGTGAACGAACGCACATATTCGCATATTCTCGGCGTTGAGCGCGAGGCGGCATCCCTGGCTGATATTTACCTTCCCGAAGGTGAAAGGAATAAAGCGCGTGCGGCGGCTCTTCTTCACGATATAACAAAGAATGAAACTGTCGAAAAACAGTTGCAATACTGCCGCGAATTTGGTATAATACTCGGTGTCGATCCGCTTTCGCCGAAGCTTTATCATTCAAAGACGGCGGCGGTGCTTATCGAAAGAGACTTTCCCGAGTTTGCTGATCCGGAGATCGTTTCGGCTGTGCGGTGGCATACTACGGGAAGAGATAATATGACCGTATTTGAGGCGATAATTTATCTTGCCGATTATATTGAGGATACACGGACTTACGACGACTGCATAAAGCTCCGCCGTTATTTTTACGACGGGATCTCCCATTTGTCCTCAGCAGAAGATAAAATTTTTCATTTGTATAAAACCATGGTCAAATCTTTCAATTATACTATGACTGTCCTTATGGAAGAAAACGCCCTTATAGATGAGGATACGCTCAGATGCAGAAACTATTATCTGCGTAAAATCAAAGATAACTGAAAAAGGTCCGGTGCAATATGTCGAGAAAAATATTCAAAAGACTTCTTATCGTTTGTATTACAGCTTTTATTATGGCAGCTCTTGCCGTAGTTCTGTGTGCTAATTATCTTTTGTCGTATAAGCCCACCGTGGGAGATAACGACAAAAACACATATATAGTCACGGATGAAAAGGGAAACAGACAGGTCATCACATTGGAAAATAAAGAAGGAAATTATAACTTTCTTGTCCTCGGTCATGACCGTGCGGCGCTTCTGACCGATGTAATAATGCTTATCAATTACGATATTACCGATTCCAAGGTTACGATAATGCAGTTCCCGCGCGATACGTATGTGAGTTACGGCGTGCCGACAAGCAAGATCAACGCAACCTTCAGCACTTACTACAGTCAGGCGTTGAACGAAGGCAAAAGCGAAGAGGAGGCCCGTATGTCGGGACTCAGAGAGTTCGGCGACATACTTGAGGAAGCACTCGGAATCAATATATATAAGTGCGCTATAATGAACCTTGACGGGTTTGTCAATATAGTCGATGCTCTCGGCGGAGTTGAGATGAACGTGCCGTACAGACTGTATTACCCCGATCCTGCGCAGAACCTCTATATAGACCTTTATCCCGGATACCAGACCCTTACCGGAGCCGAGGCGGAGCAGTTCGTTCGTTTCCGTCACGGATATCTTCAGGCGGATATCGGGCGCGAAAATGCTCAGAAAATATTCATGTCCGCTTTTATACAGAAGGCAAAGAGCTCTCTGAATATTTCCAACGTAGGTACGCTTACGACCGTAGCTACCGAGATAATCGACAATCTCACTACCGATATAACGGTTTCCGACTTTGTTTACTTTGCGAAGGAAATGCTCGGCAAGGTCGATCTTTCGAATATAAAGATGCTTACCGTTCCCGGCGAGCCGCTTAGCAACGAATACGGCTGGGCG
>URSW01000125.1 GCA_900550625.1 uncultured Eubacteriales bacterium | reverse complement strand
CCGCCACTCCGGAAGGACCGTAGCCCTCATAAACGATCTCTTCGTAAACAACGCCGTCCGCGCCGCTGGCTTTCTTTATAATGCGTTCGATATTGTCGTTAGGCACGTTGAGAGTCTTTGCTCTCTGAATCAGATCGCGCAGCTTGCTGTTTGATGCTGGATCGGGGCCGCCCTCACGAACCGCGATCGATATCTCCTTGCCTACCTTGGTAAAAACCTTGGCTCGCTGTGCGTCTGTCTTTTCCTTTTTGTTCTTGATATTGTTCCATTTTGAATGTCCGGACATACTTGGCTTACTCCATTCCTACGCCATGCGGCGTTTTAATCATATTTTCTCGGGTGTTTTAAGGCAAATCAGATGAAGCGCGTTCCCGAGAGCGTTCTGCGCTGCCTTCGTGATCTGCAGGCGCGTGTTCTTCACGCTTTTGCTTTCCGCCGTTATTATCGGGCACGCCTGATAGAAGCGGTTGAACGCGGTGCAAAGCTCAATAATATATCTGGTTATCATTGACGGCTCGTATGCATTCAGCGCCTGAATAACACGCTCGGGGAATTTTGAAACGGTGAGCAGCAGACGCGCCTCCTCGGGCGACGTTATAACTGCTTCGGCGTTCATATCCGCGTCCGCCTTGCCGAGAATACTGCAGGTTCTCGCATAGGTATACTGTGCGTAAGGACCGGTCGCGCCGTCAAAGCTGAGCGCGCTTTCCATGACAAAGTTTATATCTTTGATGCGGCTGTTGTACAGATAATGGAACACCACTGCTCCGACGCCGACCGCCTCGGCAACCTCATCGCGGTTCTCGAGACCGGGGTTCTTTTCGTCGATAACGGCCTGCACCTTTTCTATAGCCTGCGCAAAAAGATCACGGAGCAGAACGACATTTCCCGTTCTTGTCGCAAGCTTTTCACCGTTGATGCTTACCGTGCCGTAGGGAACATGGACAAGCTCATTGTACCAATCGTATCCCATAAGCTCAACAACCTTGAACCACTGAGCAAAGTGCAGACTCTGTCCCGCCGAGGTAACGTAAATACACTTATCGAAATTGTATGTGCGCTTACGGTAAACCGCCGCGGCAATATCGCGTGTCGGATAAAGCGTGCTTCCGTCCTTTTTGAGGATAAGGCACGGAGGCATGCCGTATTCTGAGAGATCGACTATGGACGCGCCGTCGTCGATCTTGAGAAGATTCATTTCACGCATCTTCTCAATCTGCTCAGGCATTTTATCCGTATAGAAGCTCTCACCCTTGTAGCTGTCGAACGTGATTCCGAGCTGTTTGTAGGTTATCTCGTATTCGCGGAAGCTTATCTCGATAAACCACTTCCAAATCGCAATATTTTCCTCATCATGCTCCTCGAGCTTTTTGGATTCGGCGCGTGCTTGGTCATTAAGAGTCCCGTCTTTTTCGGCTTCCGCGTGAAATTTCACATAGAGGGCGACAAGCGCGTCGATTCCGCCTTTTTCGATCTCTTCGCGCGAACCCCAGAGTCTGAATGCACATATAAGCTTGCCGAACTGCGTACCCCAATCTCCGAGATGGTTTATTCCGATGCAGTTATACCCCGAAAACTGATGTATGAGCTTCAGGGAATGACCGATAACGGTCGTTCCGAGATGTCCTATATGGAACGGCTTCGCAACGTTCGGAGACGCGTAATCGAGAATGACGGTCTTGCCTTTGCCGATCTCGTTCTTTCCGTAGCTTTCGCCCGTGTCGATCGCGTTTTTCAGCACGTTCGAAACGAGATACTCTCCGGAAACCTTGAAATTCAGATACCCTCCGTCAGCCGCAATGCGGTCGAATCCGGGGATTCCCTGCGATGCTTCAGCAAGAGCGGAAGCGATTTTCGGGGGTGCCTGACGCAGCGTTTTGCTGAGTTTGAAGCACGGAAGTGCAATATCGCCGAGAGTATCGTCCGGCGGATACTCAAGCATCGCCGCGATCTCGTCCTCTCCGGGGGCGTTTTCCGAAAAAGCTTTTGCCGCCGCTTCGGCGAGAGACGAGGCAAGTTTTTTCTTAAGTTCAAGCATCGATTCTGTCCTTATCCTTTGATTTCGGAATCCGTGTCGTGATCTATCGTAAGCTGCATTGCGCCGATCTTCTGATTCTGCTTTTCAAGCAGATTATGGATCCTTGTTACGGGATTGAGAAGATTGCTTATGGTGTCGTCGTGGTTCAGAGTGTCGATGATATATGCAACATACTTGCACATATTGACCTCCTGATACCATTCGCGCGAAAGAAGCTCGGGTGTGCGATAGATAAGGTTGGTCGTAAATATCTTGGTGAATACCTCTTCCTTATACGCCTTGTCGAAGATATCGAGACCGTTGCAGAAAAGTCCGAACGTCTCAAACAGGAATATACGGCGCGCGCCCTTTTCCTTAAGCTGCAGTGATACGTCGAGGATGGAATCTCCCGAGGAAATCATGTCGTCAACAACGATGACATCCTTGCCGCGGATATTTCTTCCGAGGTACTCATGCGCTTCGATAGGGTTCTTGCCGTCGATAACAACGGAATAGTTGCGGCGCTTATAGAACATTCCGAGGTCTATGCCGAGGACGGACGCATAATACATGCAGCGCGACATTGCGCCCTCGTCGGGAGCCACGATCATGATATCGTCGTGTCCGAGAGAGATATCGGGATATGTACGGACGAGAGCCTTCAGCATCTGATATGTGGGGCGCACGTTGTCAAATCCAGACAGGGGGATCGAGTTCTGGACACGGGGATCGTGTGCATCGAAAGTGATTATGTTGGACACGCCCATGTTGACAAGCTCCTGAAGAGCCATTGCGCAGTCGAGAGATTCTCTCGATGCACGTCTGTGCTGTCTTCCTTCATAAAGCATGGGCATTATAACTGAAATACGGCGTGCCTTTCCTCCGACGGCTGCAATAACTCTCTTGAGGTCCTGGAAATGGTCGTCCGGGCTCATCGGCACCGTCATTCCCTGCATCTTATAAGTGACACCGTGGTTAAAGCAGTCGGAAACTATATACAGGTCGTGACCGCGCATCGACTGATGCAGAAGTCCTTTCGCCTCGCCCGAACCGAATCTCGGGCAATCCGCCTGAGCGATAAATGTTGTCATCCCGTCATGTCTGCGCCACTCGCAAAGATACGAATCTACCTGACGGACAAAGTCCTCACATCCGCGCATTCCTATTACGGCAAGCTCGCCATTCAATATTTCCTTCATTATTACCCATCCTCTGTAAAAATATTTTGTTTTCGGTAAAGAAGAGCTTTCCTCTTTTGACATACATATTTATTTTACACTATTGCGGTCGAAAAATCAAGGAATAAGTTGCAATTCGCGTACGTCATGTGCGCCAAAATAAAATTGCGTGTTCCCCGTCCGTTTTATCATATTGATGACCGCGTCAATACCCCAAGCAATGCAAAAAGCGCTGCCGAATGGCAAAAAGCCGTTCTGCAAACGCTTTAATCCGTAAGATCGTTATAGAATATCACCTCGTCGGGCATAACGAGGTTGAGCTTTTTCTTTGCGATCTCGGCAACATATTCGTCATCAAAAGGAGTTTCAAGCTTGTTTTTGAGCTCCGCGTTGCTGCGCTCAGCTGCGGCGATCCTCTCTTCAAGAGAGCGCTTTGTATCTTCGAGCGTATTGAACTCCATTTTGAGTTTTACGACCGTGATTATACAGAGAGCGGTAAAAAGCACCAGCGCAAGCTTGGCGAATGTATTTATTTTCATCCGGTGCATTTGCATCGCCTCCTTTTTCGGTCTTCCTTTTTCGGGCAGAATGCGCAGTTTACGCAGTGCCCCGTCCTTTTCGGTCAAATAAATTTAAGCTCCCGCGCAAGTCCTTTTTGAACGCGATCCGTCCGCATTGAGTTTCTTCGGTGCTTTGCCTTTCGAAGCGTCGGCAGAACGATCCGTGAACAAATCATTCTGAACGGAAACAGCAGGAAAAACATAAGATACGCAAATACCGCCGACAATACAAAGTTCACCGTGCCGGACACAAGCATTACAGCACGGCCGACGGTCAAAATGTATAAGACAAAACCGACAATGCATCCGCCGACTATAAACCAGCGTCCGTTGCCGTAATTTGCATGAAACACAAACACAAGAAAGACAAACGCTGCGAATGTGAAATATATTATATCGCCGCAGAACACAAAGACATCGGCGAAAAAGCGATTCCGTTTTTTTATCTCTCCGGCGCGCCGACCTATGATCGGCAGATTAACCGACGACAAGCGTGTAGGAGCACACGGACGAAGTCCCGCAAGCACCCGTGTTATTCTGACGACATCATAGGACAAGCCGAGGAACACGCCCACGGCAAGTGAATAAACGATCGCCCAAAGCTGAGATGCTACCGAAATTTCCACAGCTCACCTCACGGAAAAAGCCTTGAAAAGAATCCGCTTTTTTTCTCGCGCGGCATATCGTCAAAATAATTGATCCCGTTTATCCGTCCGTCGAGAATAATCTTGGCATGTGCGGAATCAAATTCAACGATCCTTATGCCGTTTCCCTCTATGCAAAGAGTTCCGTCGTCGCCGGAAAGCTCCACGGAGCTTTCGTCAAAGGACAAAACCTCCGATATTCCCGTAAGCTCTGCGTGAGAACGGGACAAAATGTAAACCGTGCTTTTGATTTCCGAGTCCATTCTTTCCTCCTTGTGTTCATGTATACCGATTATATGCAGGAACAAAGAAAAAAAGAACGTCAGATAATTTCGTACAGCGACGATGCCTCGTCCTTGCCTACATTATCGCGCACTTCCCTTACGCGGAGTCTGACTGTGCGCTGTCCGAGCGAAATCTCAATCTCATCCCCCGGCTTCACATCATACGAAGCCTTTGCTTCACGCCCGTTAACCTTTACACGCGAAGCATCGCAGGCATCATTCGCAACCGTTCTGCGCTTTATGATACGCGACACCTTCAGATATTTATCAAGACGCATAGTCAAAGCCTTTCCGTGATAAGGTGATAAGCACCGTCAGCTCCGAAAAACGGAGCTGACGGCAGATATCAGCCTGTTCAGTGATTTACCTTATCCTTCAGAGCCTTGCCGGCAACGAAGGTCGGGAGCTTGGAAGCCGCGATCTTGATGGTATCTCCGGTTGCGGGGTTGCGTCCCGTGCGCTCTGCGCGAGCCTTTACGCCGAAGGTTCCGAATCCGATAAGCTGTACTTTGTCTCCGTCTGCAAGCGCGCCCTCAATTGCGCC
>URSW01000124.1 GCA_900550625.1 uncultured Eubacteriales bacterium | reverse complement strand
TGTTATTATCTGTATATCTCCCGCGATGTCCTTTCCGTATTTCGCCGGAAGCCGCTTTTTTATAAGCTCGGCGACCGTAGATGCGGTTTCGCCGTCGGAATACCGCGGCATGAGAAAGAAATCTCCGTCCTTATTAGAGCAGTCGGGAAATTTCCCTTCATTTATCATATGTGCGTTGGTGACGATCATGCTTTCGCCGCTCTGACGGAATATTCTCGTCAGGCGAACGAGCGGAAACGCCTCCGAGCATATGAGATCGTCAAGGACGTTGCCCGCGCCGACAGGCGGAAGCTGATCCGCGTCTCCGATCAGGATGAGGCGCGCGCCGGGCTTGATCGCGCGGAGCAGGGAATGGAACAGGAAGATGTCGATCATCGACGCTTCGTCGATGATGAAGACGTTTTCATCGAGGAGATTTTTCTCATCGCGGAGGAACGAAGCGTTTTCGTCGTCTCCGGTGTATTCCATTTCGAGAAGGCGGTGGACCGTTTTTGCTTCATACGACGTCGCCTCGCTCATGCGCTTTGCCGCGCGCCCCGTCGGTGCCGCAAGCGCGCACTTCAGTCCGAGCCCGTCGAATATCGAGATGAGCGCGCGGATGACCGTCGTTTTTCCGGTTCCCGGACCGCCCGTTATTACGCAGACTCCGCCGGAGAGGGCGGCGTAGATCGCTTCCTTTTGGAGATCGGCATATTCTATATGCGAATCGTTTTCGCAGCGCGAGATAAGTATCGGAATATCGGCATCGCCGATTCTCGGGCAGAGACGGTAAAGCTGCACGAGTTTCGCGGCGCAGTATTTTTCCGCTTCGGCGGCGCGCGGCAGGCTTATGTATCTTTCACCGTTCGAGACCGTGCCGACGGCGTGTGACCTTTTTATCTCGTCATCGAGCACCGGGGCGAGAATTTCGGCGGGGACATCGAGAAGCGCGGCTGACGTATCGGTAAGCTCGCCCTCCGGCATCAGGGTGTTTCCCGTTTTCTGCATATATGCCGAGAGGACGTAGGAGATTCCGGCAGACAGCCTTTCGTGGGAATTCTTGTCGGTGCCGATCGTGAGCGCGATCTCATCGGCACGGCGGAATCCTATCCCGTGGAATTCGCTGCAAAGACGGTACGGGTTTTCGCGTATTTTTCCGACGGAGTCGCGTCCCCATTTCTTGTATATCCTCATTGCGGTCGCGCCGGAGCAGAGATTGCGGCAGAACATGATCACGTCGCGCGCTCCCGCCATCTCACGGAAGCCCTGCGATATGACGGCGGCTTTCTTCTGCGATATACCGTTTATCTCCGCGAGCCAATCGGGATGATTTTCGATCACGTCGAAGGAGTCCTCGCCGAATTTGTCCACTATGCGGGAGGCGGTCTTCGGTCCGATCCCCTTTACGGCACCGGACGAGAGATAGCGCAGAATGTCCCCTTTCGTTTCGGGCATGACCCTTTCGAAGAATTCGCACTTGAACTGAACGCCGTATACCGGATGATTGACGAACGATCCGTATGCGGTGATCCTGTCGCCCTCGGTCAGATAGGGAAGCGTACCGACGACGGTGACGCATTCCCCCTCGGATTCAAGCAGGCAGACGGTGTAGCCCGTTTCCTCGCTTGAGTAGATAACGGAATCCACCGTGCCGGGGACCGACATATTCTTTTTCTGTTCGTTTATCGTCAGCTCTTCCGGCATGGCATTCTCCTTTTGATAATAAGAAATAGTGAAGGCGGGTGCACCGCATCGTACATTACGGCAAGGCCGGGCGCTTTCCCCGGCATGTGAGCGCGGTTTCTGCAAAACGCACCGTATCGGCGCTTTTCAGCGAAAACTCACCCGCCCGAAAAAGCGTCATCACTTCATTTGTTTATTGTACCATATTCCGAACAAAAGTTCAATCTTTTGAGGATTTTTCCTCGGAGACATTATGCGGCTGTGATTCTTCGGAGCTTTTGTCGGAGACGTTCTCGCCGCGGGACAGCGTACAGCCGCGGCAGGCGATGCAGTTATGTCCGCAGTCGGAGCTGTTGTTCTCGTCGCCGTCCTCGCTTCTCCCGCTGCGCGTCATGAGAAGAAAATATACCTCGCGCGCGGCGCAGTAGATTCCGTAGACGGCAAATACGCAGAGCAGACAGCAAATTATTTCATAAAGCATAAAAATATCCCCCTGCGCTCAGTATATGCCGCAGGGGGAGTATTTGCAATTATCAAAGTCCGAATTCGCTTCTGAGGGTATCTGCGAGATCGGTCTTTTCCCAGAGTACGCCGAGTTCCTCGCGTCCCATGTGACCGTAAGATGCAAGAGGCTCATATATGGGCTTACGCAGATTGAATTTTTTGATTATCGCATCGGGACGCAGATCGACAAGCTCGCTTATCACATCGCCGAGGCGGGAGATGTCGCACTTTTCGGTGCCGAAGGTCTCGATCATGAGCGATACCGGGCGCGCAACGCCGATTGCATAGGCGAGCTGAATCTCTGCGCGGTCGGCGATTCCCGCCGCAACGATGTTCTTCGCAAGGTAACGCGCGGCATACGACGCGCTGCGATCGACCTTTGTCGGATCCTTTCCGGAGAAAGCGCCGCCGCCGTGACGTGAAGCACCGCCGTAGGTGTCAACGATTATCTTACGTCCGGTGAGACCGGAATCTCCGTAGGGACCGCCGATGACAAAGCGTCCGGTGGGATTTACATATATTTTCGTTTCCGCGTCGATCATGCCGGAGGGAACGCAGGGCGCGATGACGTGATCCGTCATGTCGCGGCGGATATCATCGACCGACGCGTCGGGGCTGTGCTGAGTGGAGACGACGACAGTGTCGATGCGCACTGGCTTGCCGTTTTCGTACTCGACGGTGTACTGAGTTTTTCCGTCGGGGCGGAGATAGGTGAGCGCGCCCGTCTTGCGGACCTCGGCAAGGCGCTTTGCGGTCGTGTGCGCGAGGGAGATCGCAAGCGGCATTAATTCGGGCGTTTCGTTTGTCGCATAGCCGAACATGATTCCCTGATCTCCGGCGCCCGTCTCGAGCGAATCGTCCACACCGAGCTTTGCCTCATACGAATGATCCACGCCGAGCGCGATATCGGGAGACTGACGGTGTACCGACTGAATGACGGCGCATGTGTCGCAGTCGAAGCCGAGCTTTGCGCGGTCATAGCCGATCCTGCGGACGGTTTCGCGCGCGACGGACTCTCTGTCGATGTGCGCGGATGAGGTGATCTCGCCCATTATGAGGATCAGTCCCGTTGTGCAGCTTACTTCGCAGGCGACGCGCGCGAACGGGTCTTCCTTCAGATATGCGTCGAGTATCGCGTCGGATATCTGATCGCATACTTTATCGGGATGTCCTTCCGTAACGGATTCGGAGGTAAAAAGTCTTTTCATTTTGATTTCCTTTCCCGTATCAAAAGCAGGCGGCAATACATACGAAACAAAAACGCCTCCGGCAGAGCGGAGGCGCGAATGTGCTTTGACCTCTTATCTGTCGGGAATTAGCACCTTGTCCTGCGTGCAAAGCAGGATAGGTTGCCGGGCTTCACAGGGCCAGTCCCTCAGCCGCTCTTGATAAGTTTGTATTTTTCTTTTCGGTCTATTGTATCACACATTGCGGCGCAATGCAATAGAAAATATCGAATATCGACGTTATTTTGAAAAAATTGTGCTTTTTATTCTTTATCTATAAATCAAGGATGAAAAATTCTACTTATTTGTTTTAAAGTCAATAGCATATTACTTCGGTTTCAACAGCTTTTATTACATCATCTGAAATGGTATCTACATCCAAAACATACATGGTATTTAGCCTTGGATTGAAAAATCCAAGTTTTTTTATGCTTTTGTAGACATCCATGTCGGAGTGCTGCCCCATAATATAATACATGAGTATTTGTAAAGTGTTCTGACTTGTTATTCCTGACTTGGATACCTTAAAATCCCACATTGTGTCTTCCGTAAGATAATCTCCGTCTCCGGAATCTACCGTTGACGTATATCCGGATTTAATAATGTTTTCTTTGCTGTCTTTTTCGGCAAAAACAAAACCTTCTGACGATATTGGTCCAACCTTATTCCAAAAGGATAAACTTCTTTGGATTAATGTTCGAATATTATCCACGGTCTGCTTGTCGGGGTTTATATCGTCCGCTCCTTTTGCCATCATTGCCCACATAATATTACGATACCAAACATCGTATGTAGCAATTTTACAGGCAGCGACAATTGAATCATCGTCCAAACCCTTTATTCGTCTCAAAAGTTTGAATCCTGAGTTGTCACCATCATTCGTCATAATAATAAACTGTTTTGCTTCTTCTTGAGACAATTCTTTGTCTTCCTTGAGTATACCAGACTTTTTGACATCTTTTTCAGAAATAGAATCGCTAAGAAAAGCAACTCTCCGGCAATATCCGGTTATTGATATTCTAAAAGCATCCTCCGCATTTCCAGTCATTAAAAACCTAGTCATATAATCTACAACCATGCCGATTATTGATGCATGAACATTTTCGCTTTCGTTCAAAACAATGCCGTCATCAAACACTGTTTTGCTAAACATCGATGGTTTTATATATCCGCCTCTTGGCTGTTTTATTTCTTTAACTCTACTCGTTACAGAACTCATTTGCAATTTCCTCATTTCTAAAAAATTAATCCTAATACATACCAAAATAAGTCCTATTGTAAATGCATCTTTTCACGCGCTATTTTGAAAAAATTGTGCTCTTTATGCCGAGCTCCTCGGGCGTTTTGTAGACTATCTCGGTTTCCTCGGGGATACCGTAAAGGATTTTGAATTTTCCCGCCTGATACGGATCACGGAAGGGAAGCGTCCAGCCGTACTTTGACTTCACGGGATACGAGAGCACGAGCGGTCCGTCCTGATCTTCACCGACGAACGAAGCACACGCATTTTCGTTGAAGCGGTTGACTTCGTAATTCGAAAAGTATCCGAATCCCACGGAGAGGAAGAGCATCAGCGAGAACGCGGCCGCGAGAACGGCGGAAAGGCGGAATTTCCGCTTTGTGATGGTGAGAGTCGCATCGGCAATCGCCGTGACAACGAGTATGCATAATACGGTTTTGACGGAAAACATCTCACATTTGACGGCGGCAAAGGACATGGCGAGAAGCGGAACAAGCGATTTTTTGAATACGCTGTCGGGCAGATCGGCAAGCATGTATACGGTCGTGACGGCGAGGAAGATGACCGTAATGTAGAGCGTGCGCGGTCCGTATACGGGAGAGATCAGCATGGCGCCCGATACTACTACGCAGGCGG
>URSW01000123.1 GCA_900550625.1 uncultured Eubacteriales bacterium | reverse complement strand
GGCTCTGCCGAGCGCGCGCATCACGCGCCGCCGCGAGCCGCGGCGCTCAAGCGGTCCTATCCCGTTCGCGTAAACGAAGGTGCGGCACCGCTTCGATGCCGCCGAAAGAACGTGCGTGTAATAACGTAGGCTGCGGCGGCTCGTGGCATCCTGCAGAAGTCCACCGCCGCCGAAAACGAAAACCCCGGCTCTCCGTATCTCGCGCATGACCGAAAAGAATGACATACGGTCAACGGCGCGCACTCCGAAGCGTTCGGAAAATTCCGCGGGTGAGGATGCAAGTACCGTCAGCCTCGCGTCGGGGATCTCGCGCCTCACCGCCGAGATCAGGCATTCGAGCGACGATTCGTCCCCGAGATTTCCGTAGCCGTAATATCCGCAGAACAGAATGTCGGAATGCGAAAACTCCGTAGGAAAGCCGAGCTTCCCGATGCACGAAAGATAGACTTCCGCAATCTCCGCAAAGATTTCCCCGACCGCATTTTCCGTAAAAAGCTTCCTCGGGGATGACATAAAGCACACCGCGTCTGCGGGAAGCACATCTATCTTATCATATGACACGCAGCGGCATAACGCAAGACGGTCCGCATCATCTGCGGACATGACGACCGTGCGTTCCCCGCATACCGTTTTCCGCGAAGGCGTGAACGCGGTCGTGACGAAGCGAAAATCCGTATGATCTTTAAGCCGCGCGAGCACGCGGTCAAGGCACTCGTCAAAGCTGCACACCGCATCGAAATCGCCGTCCGTGATAAGCGCTTTGAGCGTCCGATACTCACTGCCGTTCTGAATCCCAACAATATGCACGCCGCTTTTTGAAATCTCATCTGGCACGCCGCCCGAAAATGCCGCGCACACCGTGTGACCCGCCGATGAAAGGGCGCACAAAAGCCCGACGGTGAACAAACGCACGCCGTCGGGCGCTTCCCCCGACACTGCCGCAAGAATTCTCATTGAAAGCTCCGCTTTGCCGCGAACAGGGAACGCGTGAGACCGTGATGATTGAAAATCCGCCAAAACGCGATCCACCTTACGCAAGGTGCGCGGAGGATTGTCAGGCGGATCAGATATCCGCCTGAGCCATGTACCGTTCGGCGTTTTCGGCGATAAATCTCTTTCTCGATTCGAGATCGTCTCCGAGGAGCGTTTCAAACATCGTCGCGGTATCCGCCGCGTCTGCGGTCGTTATCTTTATGAGACGTCTCGTCGCGGGATTCATGGTCGTTTTCCACATCATCTCGGGCTCGTTTTCGCCGAGTCCCTTCGAACGCTGAAGTGTGTACTTTCTGTCTCCGAGCGACGCTATGATCTGCTGCTTCTCCTGCTCGTTGTATGCGAAGTAGATATCGTCCTTTGCCGTGATCTCAAACAACGGAGATTCGGCGATAAACACCCTCTCCTTCTCGATCAGCGTCGGGAGAAGGCGGTAGAACATTGTAAGAAGCAGCGTGCGTATCTGGAATCCGTCCTCGTCGGCATCCGTACATATTATTATTTTAGACCAACGGAGCGCGTCATAATCGAATTTCATGATATCGCCCTTGATTTTTGACGGAAGCTCCACTCCGCAGCCGATAACGCGGAGCAGATCGACGATGATCTCGCTTTTGAAAATCTTGTCGTAGCTGCTCTTCAGGCAGTTCAGCGTCTTTCCGCGCACGGGAATTATCGCCTGAAATTCCGCATCCCGTCCGAGCTTGCAGGAGGTCATTGCGGAATCTCCCTCGACGATATACAGCTCGCGCCGCTCCGGATCCTTTGAGCGGCAGCCGACGAATTTCTCAACCCGCGACGAAATGTCCGACGGGTTTGCGTTGAGCTTCGCCTTTATGTTTATTCTCGCGGATTCCGCCTGCTCTCTCGAGCGCTTGTTGATAAGCACCTGAGTGAGAAGCTTGTCCGCCTCCTGCGGCTTCTCGGTAAAGTATATCTCAAGCTGCTCACGCAGGAATGCGGTCATCGCCTCGGCGATAAAGGAGTTGGTTACCGCCTTCTTCGTCTGATCGGAGAAGGACGCGACCGTGGAAAATCCGTTCGACACAAAGCAGAGACAGTCCTCGACATCCTGAAAAACGATCTTCGATTCGTTCTTGTTGTACCGTCCGAGAGCGCGCAGACGCTTGTCTATCGCGTATGTGAAAGCGTTCTTCACAGCCTTTTCCGGAGCGCCGCCGTGCTCGAGCCAGCTTGAATTGTGGAAATACTCAAGCATATGGACCGTCCTCGATACGCAGAACACATAATCGACGCGAAGCTTGTACTCCTGCTTATCCGCGCGGTCCTTTCCCGATGTCTCCATCGTCCAGCGGACGGTCTCCGTCAGCGCCGTATCTCCGACCGCGTTTTCTATATAATCGGATATGCCGTTCGGATACAGTATCTCGGACTGATCGAACGTGCCGTCCGCGTTCTCGAATCGGAGGACAAATTTCAGTCCCGCATTCACGACCGCCTGCTTTTCGAGGATCAGCGTATAGTAATCCCGCGGAATTGCGATATCCGTAAAAACCTCGAGATCGGGACGCCAGCGTGTCACCGTTCCCGTGCGCCGCTCGCGCCGCTCGAGATCTCTCACGGTGAGCTCACGGTCGACCTCACCCTTTTTGAAATGTATTTCCGAGACGCGCTCGCCGTCATACGAATACACGTCCATGTACTCGGAAGCGTACTGCGTCGCGCACGCACCGAGTCCGTTCATTCCGAGAGAATATTCGTAAGCCGCCTCGCCCGAGTTGTTGTCGTACTTGCCTCCGGCGTAAAGCTCGCAGTACACAAGCTCCCAATTGTAGCGCCCCTCAGCCTCGTTGTATCCGAGCGGAACGCCGCGTCCGCGGTCGTCAACCTCGATCGCGTTGTCGGAAAATACGGTTACGGTTATCACGTCGCCGAAGCCCTCGCGCGCTTCATCGACGGAGTTCGAGATTATTTCGAAAACGGACTGCTCGCAGCCGTCAAGACCGTCGGAGCCGAAAATGACCGACGGGCGCTTGCGGACTCTGTCCGCACCCTTGAGAGAAACGATCGACTGTTCGGTGTAGCTTTGTTTTTTCTTTGGCATTGATATTGTGACCGTACCTTTCTTTATGTTTGTTCCGGCTTCGGGAGCCGCGATAATATTCGGAAAATTCTCACGATCCCCGTTTGCGGGAGCGTGACCCGTGATGCGCGATCATACGGCAGCGCGGGATTTGCAGATAAGCATCGCCGCCCGAGCATAGGATTATCCATACTGTCAACGGCGTTTCGAATATTTTGCGAAAAGCTTACATTCCGTAAGCATATATGATTTCGAATATAAAGAATGCCGTATGGCATTTTCATTCTATAAGCATCGCATCGCCGAAACTGAAAAAGCGGTAGCCAGCCTCGACCGCGATGCGGTAATCCTCGAGCATGCGCTCGCGTCCCGCGAAAGCCGAGACAAGCATGAGAAGCGTGCTCTCGGGCAGGTGGAAATTCGTTATAAGCGCATCCGTGATCTTGAATTTGTATCCCGGATATATGAATATCCCCGTATCGTCGGACATTGCGTGAAGTATCCCGTTTTCGTCGGATGCCGATTCGAGCGTTCTGCACGAGGTCGTACCGACTGCGATCACGCGCCCGCCTGCGGCTCGGCGCTCGTTGATCAGATCGGCGCTCTCGGGGCTCACCGAGAAAAACTCCGAATGCATTCTGTGATCCTTTATTTGCTTTTCCTTGACGGGGCGGAAGGTTCCGAGCCCGACGTGAAGCAGAACGGGCGCGATCGCAGTTCCCTTCTCACGGATGCGGTCGAGAAGCTCCGGCGTAAAGTGAAGCCCCGCCGTCGGCGCCGCCGCCGATCCCTCCTCGCGCGAATAGACCGTCTGATACCGTTCGCTGTCCTCAAGCTTTTCCGTTATGTACGGCGGAAGCGGCATCGTCCCGACCATATGCAGGGCATCGTAAACGGTCTGCGCGTCCTTCCCCGCCGTAAAATGCACAAGGCGGTTGCCGTCCGGCATCACCGATTTTATCTCCGCGCGGAGTATGCCGTCTCCGAATTCGAGGATATCCCCCGTCATTGCACGCTTGCCCGGTCCGGCGAGAGTCTCCCATTCATCGCAGCCGCGCTGTCTCAGAAGAAGCAGCTCGACCGAAGTTTTCGCAGGGGCGGAAAGGTCTCCCGCCGCAGCCTGCGCCGCGTTGAACACGCGGTGTCCGATTATACGCGCGGGAAGCACTCTCGTGTCGTTTATGACCAGCACGTCCTCCGGACGTATGTATTCTGTTATATCGCGGAAGATCCGATGCTCGACGCCCTGTTTCGCGCGGTCGATCACCATAAGGCGCGAGGAATCCCTCGGTTCGACCGGATGCTGCGCTATCCGTTCCTTCGGGAGGGCGTATGCGAAATCTTTAAGTGAAAGCGATGTTTTCGCAAGGTCGTTTTTAATCATGTAAGCTTTGCCTTTCGTTAACCCGCAGATCGGTGCGGGAATATTATGATACGGGAAATATACGCGGCCAAGCGCCGCGGCAAAAAGAAAGGAATTTCCGTTTTGAAAAGTAAATATCTGTTCTGCGGTGCCTCCACCGCGATAATAACTCCGTTTTTCGACGGGAAGGCGGATTTTAAATCGTTTGCCCGTCTGATCGACCGCCAGCTTGACGGCGGCATATCCGCGCTGATCGTATGCGGAACCACGGGTGAAAGCTCCACGATGACCGACGACGAGCAGCGCGCGCTCATATCGTTTGCCGCCGAGGGAGGCGGCGGATCCCGGTTCGGAGCGGAGCTTCATCGAATTCAACGCGCCACGCAGTAATGCGCGCAAAGAATGCCTTTACCGAAGGTGCCGACGGCGTGCTTTGCGTGACCCCGTACTACAACAAGGCAAGCGAGGACGGCATGGTCGCGCACTATGAGGCGATCGCGTCCGCCGTTCCCGGCGACGTGATCGTATACAACGTCCCGTCGCGCACCGGCTGTCCCGTCACGCTGAATGTGCTCGAGCGGCTGTCCGTCATACCTAACATAAGCGGAATAAAGGAAGCGTCCGGCAAGGTCTCGTTCACGAAGGAAATAATCGACGCCTTCGGCGATCGCTTCGCCGTATATTCGGGCTGCGACGAAATAAATCTTCAGATACTCGAGGCGGGCGAAATCAAAAAGACCGGAACCTCGCCCTCCTGGAACTGCGCGACCATCTTGGCGCGGCTCTCCTTAGACGAAGCGCCCGTGAGCTTAAAGAAGTCGATGTCCTCCTTGGCCAAGCGCTTACCGATGATATCGAGCATACCCGTAAACTGGCTGAACAAC
>URSW01000122.1 GCA_900550625.1 uncultured Eubacteriales bacterium | reverse complement strand
CCGAAGCCTGTCACGAAGGCGCGATCGGAATGGAGGACGGAAAAGCCGTGCTTCTCCGCGAGGATTACTGCGACGGGCTCGGCGACTGTCTCCCCGCCTGTCCGGCGGACGCGATATCGTTCGAAGAGCGCGAAGCCGCACCGTATGATGCCGAAGCCGTGAAAAAGCATCTTAAAGAAAGAAAAGCGTTCGCTCCGCCTCACGCAGGATGTCCCGTCAGCCGTGCCGCCTTCATCTCCCGCGAAAATGATGCAAAAAGCACGGATCAACCTTTTACGCCGTCTCCCGGACGTCTCTCGCAGTGGCCCGTTCAGATAAAGCTTGTGCCCGTCGGCGCTCCGTATTTTAACGGAGCGGATCTTCTCATCGCCGCCGACTGCACAGCGTTCGCATACGGATCCTTTCACGAGGACTTTATAAAAGGACGGATAACACTCATCGGATGCCCGAAGCTCGACGGTATCGATTACTCCGAGAAGCTTGCGGCAATAATAAGCGGAAACGATATAAAAAGCATCACGGCGGTCAGGATGCAGGTGCCGTGCTGCGGCGGTCTGGTCAACGCAGTATCCGAAGCGATACGGATGAGCGGCAAAGACCTTTCGCTGCGCACCGTCATAATTTCGCCGGACGGAATGATCGTCGGCGACAGATAAACAGGACTTATTAATTATAAAGGAGAGCTTACAAATGAAGATTACCAACGACATCACCTACATCGGAGTAAACGACAGAGTGATCGATCTGTTCGAGGGGCAGTACCGCGTTGAAAACGGCATGGCTTACAACTCTTATCTCATCAAGGACGACAAGATCGCGGTCATGGACACCGTTGACGCGCACTTCACACACGAATGGCTCGACAATCTCGAGAAGGCTCTCGACGGACAAAAGCCCGATTATCTTATAATTCAGCACATGGAGCCCGATCATTCGGCAAACATCATGAATTTCATGAAGATATATCCCGATACCGTTATCGTTGCGAACGCCAAGGCATTTACGATGATGGGGCAGTTCTTCGGAACGGATTTTTCCGAACGTCAGATGAAGGTCGGGGACGGCGATTCCCTCTCGCTCGGCAGGCACACGCTTAATTTTGTGACCGCGCCCATGGTTCACTGGCCCGAGGTAATCGTCACATACGACAGCTTCGACCGCGTGCTCTTTTCCGCGGATGCGTTCGGCAAGTTCGGCGCTCTCGACACCGACGAGGATTGGGCGTGCGAGGCGCGCCGCTACTACTTCGGGATCGTCGGAAAATACGGCGCGCAGGTTCAGGCACTTCTGAAAAAGGCTGCCGTGCTTGACATCGGGACGATCTGCCCGCTCCACGGTCCGGTGCTGACCGAGAATCTCGGGTATTACCTCGGGCTTTACAGCACATGGTCGTCCTACGAAGCGGAATCCGACGGGATCATGATAGCGTACACCTCGGTTTACGGAAACACGAAAAAGGCTGCGGAAAAGCTTGCCGACGGTCTGCGCAGACGCGGCGCGCCGAAGGTGGTTCTTACCGATCTTGCACGTTCCGATATGGCGGAGGCGGTCGAGGATGCTTTCCGTTATCCTAAGCTTGTTCTTGCGACGACGACGTACAATGCGGGCATATTCCCGTTCATGCGCGAATTCATAGAAGAGCTCACCGAGCGCAACTATCAGAACCGTACCGTTGCGTTTATCGAAAACGGAACATGGGCGCCCCTTGCCGCAAAGGTAATGAAAGGGATGCTTGAAGGCTCAAAGAACCTCACCTTTGCGGAAAATTCCGTCCACATAAAATCCGCACTTAATGCCGAAAGCGAAGCGCAGCTCGAAGCGCTCGCGGACGAGCTGTGCCATGAGTATATCGAGCGTGACGGAGCATATGCAAACAAGAACGATCTCACCGCGCTTTTCAACATCGGATACGGTCTGTACGTCGTTACTTCAAACGACGGACGGAAGGACAACGGGCTGATCGTAAACACCGTATCGCAGGTGACAAATGCCCCGAACCGCATAGCGGTCACGGTAAACAAGGCGAACTACTCCCACCATGTTATAAAGCAAACCGGGAAAATGAACGTTAACTGCCTGTCGATTGACGCGCCGTTCTCGGTATTCGAGAATTTCGGATTCCGCAGCGGACGCAGTGCGGACAAGTTTGAGTCGTGGGACATTCTCCGCTCCGACAACGGGCTGGTATTTCTCCCGAAATACATCAATTCGTTCATGTCGCTCAAGGTCGAGCAGTATATCGACCTCGATACGCACGGCATGTTCATCTGCTCCGTCACCGAATCCCGTGTAATCTCGAAGGCTGAGACGATGACATATACCTACTACCAGAGCAATGTCAAACCGAAGCCCGAAACGGACGGAAAGAAAGGCTTTGTCTGCAAGGTCTGCGGATATGTATACGAGGGTGACACACTGCCCGAGGATTTCATATGCCCGCTCTGCAAGCACGGCGCCGCCGATTTTGATGAAATAAAATAAAAGCGCGAGCTGTAGATTCACACGCAAATTCACCGGCAGATATGCGCAGCGCATACGGAAAGATCCCGAAGGATATCCTTCGGGATCCTTTTTATCTTTTGCGGATATTGACCGTGGCTGCGTTATAACGCACGGGAAGGAAGAGCATATCGTTCTTCTGCCGTGAAGCGAAAAATCACTCGTATGTACCGTTAACTTTGTACCGGATACAATTTTACCCGAACGCGCCAAAAAACACTTACCCGATTCCGAAGAACCGATCAAAGAACGCTCTCAGCTTTTCGATGACGGTCCGCTTTTTATCTGCACGGTTCCCGCCGCCGAACCGTGAAATCGGCGGCATCAAGCCGTCGATGTCCGTACCTGTCGTTTTTACAGAACCGTCACGGAAAGCACTGTCCATAAAGCGGCGAGTCTCCCCGTCCTTCAGATTTTCTTCCTTTATGATTGCGGCGAGCTGCCGTTCCTTTTCCTCGGCAACAAAGGTTCGCCATTCCAGCATCACGTCCGACACATCGTTGATACCGTTGATAAAGGTTTCAATAAGCGCTTTTTTGCTGCGCAGATCCGGGCTTGCGTCCACAGCCTTCCGGATCGTAATGAGAATTTCCTTATCGTCGCAGTGGGAATCGTGATACTTTTGGACAAGCATCAGAATATAGTCGATATTGATCTCGATCTGCTTGATGAGTTCAATCTCAAAAACAATATCGTCGGTGATGTCCTCCTTTTCGCCGCCGGGTTTACGGTTTTTCCACTCGTCTCGCAGATCCTGATAGCGGCCGAGGTAGTCCTGGAAATCCCTCTCACTCAAGATTTCATTTCCGGCAAATTCATCAAAAGAGGCCAGCAGGTTGCGCATCCGCAGGATTGCGCCGAACAACACGATAAATTCCCTTTGGAGCTGTTCGCCTGTGATACGCTCCTCCGACAGCGGGAACTTAGCCGTCAGCTCCTCGATCATATCCCGATAGCCCGTATGGTGTTTCCCGTCATTATCTTCATAACCGAAGTAATAATCCTTATATCCCCGCATCAGCACGATGCCGCCCGCTTCCTTGTCTCCGAAAAGGGAGATGGCGTCGTCGGTGCGCTTTTGCAGATTACGGAAGCACACGATGTTACCGAACACCTTGATGGAGTTGAGAATGCGGTTCGTGCGGGAATAGGCCTGGATCAGACCGTGCATTTTCAGGTTCTTGTCCACCCACAGTGTGTTCAGCGTCGTCGCATCGAAGCCGGTCAGAAACATATTCACTACAATCAGCAGATCAAGCTCCTTGTTCTTCATCCGCAGAGAAACATCCTTGTAGTAATTCTGGAACTTATCCCCGTCCGTAGAGTAGTTGGTGCGGAACATCTCGTTGTAGTCACGGATGGCCGCATCCAGGAAATCACGGGAATTCCGATCAAGTGCAGAGGTGTCCTCCGGGTTCTCCTCGTCGAGGATTCCGTCCGTTTCTTCCTCGTTTGCGCCGTAGCTGTAAATGACCGCTATCTTAAGCCTGCGCTGCGGATGCTCTGCCATTTGACGCTGAAACTCGGCATAATACAGCTTGGCAGCATCGACACCGGACACGGCAAAAATGGAATTAAACCCGCTGACACGCTGCTTCTGTTTGATCTCATCGATCTGCTGCCTGCCGCTTGCGGAAGCCACTTCGCTAATGTTTTTCAGCACACTGAAGGTGTAGGTCTTATCGCCACGATATGTTTTCTTGTCAAAGTGCGTCAGGATATAATCCGTAACAATCCGGATGCGCTCGGGAGCAAGAAACGCTTTTTCCCGGTTGATGTCCCAGACTTCCTTGTCGTCAATATCCGGCTCGGCCTCCATCGTCTTGATGTAATCCACTCGGAAGGGCAGCACGTTTTTGTCGTTGATAGCATCTACAATCGTGTAGGCGTGAAGCTGGTCGCCGAACGCCTGCTCCGTTGTGCGGATGGGGCTCTTGCTCACGCCCGCATTGACTGCAAATATGGGCGTGCCGGTAAAGCCGAACAGATTGTACTTCTTAAAATACTTGGTGATAGCCTGATGCATATCGCCGAACTGGCTGCGGTGGCATTCGTCAAAAATGATGACTACCCGCTTGTCAAACACCGAATGTCCGGCGTTCTTTTTGATAAAAGTTGCCAGCTTCTGAATGGTGGTAATGATGATCTTGGCGTTGTCATCTTCCAACTGACGCTTCAGGACCGCCGTTGAGGTGTTGCTGTTGGCAGCACCTTTTTCAAAGCGGTCATATTCCTTCATCGTCTGGTAGTCCAAATCCTTGCGGTCCACGACGAACAGCACCTTGTCGATGTAGTCCAGTTTCGTGGCAAGCTGCGCTGTCTTGAAGGAAGTCAGCGTTTTGCCGCTGCCTGTGGTGTGCCAAATATACCCGCCGCCCGCCGCGGTGCCGTATTTCTTGTAGTTGTCGGCGATCTCGATGCGGTTCAAAATGCGTTCGGTGGCTACAATCTGATACGGCCGCATCACCAGCAGCATATTTTCCGCCGTAAACACGCAGTAACGGGTGAGGATATTCAGAACGGTATGCTTGCAGAAAAAAGTCTTGGTGAAGTCAACAAGATCGGGGATAATGCGGTTGTTCGCATCTGCCCAAAACGAAGTGAACTCAAAGCTGTTGCTTGTTTTGGACTTCTTGGTCTTCTGTGTTTTTGCATCTTTGACATGATTGAAACGGGTGGTATTGGAATAGTATTTCGTATTCGTGCCGTTGGAGATCACGAAAATCTGCACAAATTCATACAGCCCGCCGGATGCCCAGAAGCTGTCTCGTTGATAGCGATCGATTTGGTTAAACGCCTCCCGAATGGGAACGCCCCGGCGCTTCAGCTCGATATGGATCAGCGGCAAACCGTTGACCAGCACCGTTACATCATAGCGGTTATCGTGGGCAGCGCCCTCCTCGGCGGGAA
>URSW01000121.1 GCA_900550625.1 uncultured Eubacteriales bacterium | reverse complement strand
CGGACATATCCGGGTATCGCAAGCCGCGAGGTATACGTCGCGTACAAAAAAGAGAAAGGACGCTTTTCCCGGGCGAAAGCGGAGGCAGAATATATGGAGCTGACAGTAAGATACGCAAAGCGCGATGAGCTTGAGCGGGTGAACGAGCTGAGAAGGGCTGTAAGCGAGCTTCACGCAAACGGACGTCCCGACATTTTCCGTCCCGGCTTCGGGGGAGATCTCAGCGAGCGGGTATACAGTGCCTTCGACGATGATGACACGGACGTTATCGCCGCCGTGTGCGGCGGCACGGTCTGCGGCTTTGCCCTCGTACATCGGATCGACAAGCCGGAGTCGCCGTACATGTGCGCCCGCAGAAGCTACCACATCGAGGAATTCGGAGTCGATTCCGACTTCAGGCGGCGCGGCGTGGGAAGCGCGCTGATCGGCTTCTGCCGCAGCGAAGCCGCGCGCACGGGCTTCGGGCGCATCTCGCTCGACGTTTGGTCCTTCAACGAATCTGCCTTGAAATTTTACGAATCCCTCGGATTCCGCACGTCCCGAAGCTACATGGAAGCGGACGTGTGATCTCCCCTGCCGATCGGCAAGTCGGCGGAATCGGCGCGGAGCGTACCCCTACGGTGCGCTCCGCGCTTTTATTATGCCTTCCGCGAGGAACGTCCGACGGGCGGCACATACGCGGTGCGCTCTTTGCCGCCGAGCTCGAATTTAATCCGGGCAGGGCGTTCCCCGCTGAATACTCACGAAAAATCAGGGGATAATAGAATAAAATTCCGACCGTGGTGAAAGCCGCGCAGCCGACTTTGCCGACGGTCGAAAACATGCGTGAAAGGGAACGTCAAATGATAAAAGGATGCGAAAGAAGAATAATCTATATCCGCGATACCGAAAGCCCGATCTTCAAGGAAGCGTATTTCATACTGCGCGACGGCGCGTCGCCGAAGCGAAAGGACGACATGGTCGCCGAAGCGATGCGGATAATCCGCGAACGCTCCGTCGGTTCGCCGTCGGAAAAGAAGCGCAGAAAGACGCTCAGCCCCCGTCCGTTCGTGCTCGGCGTGCTCTCGGGAATCGGCGTTTTCGCGCTCGGTCTGTTCATAACGATGCTCATAGTATAATAATTTACACTTTGTAAACATTTTGCACACATCAGTCCCTCCTTTCGGCGATATAATATACTTGCAGTATTTTGTACGTTTTTGCGGGGAAGCATATCCCCGACCGAAAAAGACATACCGGAAAGCCTCCGATACCTTCGACCGCCGCCTTGGTTGAAGGTGCAGCGCCCTCACCCGTCGGTGAAGGGCTTTGAAGCTTTGCCCGTATGTCCCCGGAAGGTGAATTTGCGTTCGCGCCGACGGCGTTGTTCCGCCGCATCGGAAACGCGATTCCCGATCGCGGCTTCACATATTGTGCGGCGGCGCCTTTTCCGTGCCCGAAAATCCCCGGAAGAGGAAAACGCTTACCGCGTTTGTTCCCGCATGGGCGAAAAGCCGCCGGTATATCCGCGCGGTCACTTACTTATTTTCAATAAATTCGATAAAGGAGTTCTACATGGCAAGAAAGAAAGGACATAAGAAAGCCGCCTCAAAGCTCAAGGTAATGATGCTCGGCGGTCTCAACGAGATAGGAAAGAACATCGCCGTTCTCGAGTACGAGGACGATATCATAGTTATAGACTGCGGACTTGCGTTTCCGGACGACGACATGCTCGGAATCGACCTCGTTATTCCGGACATAACATATCTCGAGAAGAACGCGGACAAAATCCGCGGAATATTGATAACCCACGGTCACGAGGATCACATCGGAGCGATCCCGTACGTTCTGCGGACGATAAACCCGCCGATATACGGAACGAGGCTGACGCTCGGCATCCTCGAAAACAAGCTGAACGAGCACAAGCTGACAAAGCAGGCTCAGCTGAACACGGTCGAGGCGGGAGACACGGTGAAGCTCGGCTGTTTTGAAGCCGAATTCATCCACGTCAACCATTCGATCGCCGATGCCTGTGCGATCGCCGTAAGAACGCCCGTCGGCGTCGTGATCCACACGGGTGACTTCAAGCTCGACGTTTCGCCGATCGACGGGGAGATGATGGACGTCACGCGCCTCGGCGAATACGGACGTGAGGGAGTTCTCCTTCTGATGTGCGAATCCACGAACGTGGAGCGTCCCGGATACACCCCCTCGGAGAGAAAGGTCGGCGGTCAGCTCGATCAGATCTATATGCAGAACGGCGACAAGAGAATAATCATAGCGACCTTCTCCTCGAATGTTCATCGCGTGCAGCAAATCATCAACACCTCCGCCAAATACGGCAGGCACGTCGCCGTCACGGGGCGGAGCATGGTAAACGTCGTCGGCGCGGCAGTGCGCCTCGGGTACATGGACGTGCCGGAGGACGTGCTGATCGACATATCCGACATCGGGCGCTACAAGCCCGAGCAGATCACGATAATCACGACGGGGTCGCAGGGCGAGCCGATGTCGGCGCTCTACCGCATGGCGTTTTCCGATCACAATCAGGTCGAGCTCACCTCGGGCGATCTCGTCGTGCTCAGCTCGCACGCAATCCCCGGAAACGAGGTTCTCGTCGGCAAGATCATAAACGAAATGTACCGCCGCGGTGTGAACGTCTACCACGAAGAGGAAGAGGTTCACGTTTCGGGTCACGCCTGCCGCGAGGAGATCAAAATGATGCATTCGCTGACCAAGCCGAAATTCTTCATGCCGATCCACGGCGAGTACCGCCACCTCATGCAGCACAAGGAGCTTGCGCAGTTCATGGGCATGAGCGCGGATCACATATTCGTATGCGAGATCGGGCAGGTGCTCGAGCTTGACGGCGAAAGCTGCCGCCGCGCGGGAAGCGTCCCGTCCGGCAGAGTGCTGATCGACGGCTACGGCGTCGGCGACGTCGGAAACATCGTGCTCCGCGACAGGCGCCATCTCGCGCAGGACGGACTTATCGTCGTGGTCGCGACGGTCGATGTCGATTCCTGCGAGATCATCTCGGGTCCCGACATCATCTCGCGCGGATTCGTGTATGTGCGCGAATCGGAGGAGCTGATGGACGAGGTGCGTGCGATCGCGCGCAATGTGCTCGAGGAGACGCTCGAAGCCGGAGTCACCGAATGGAACCAGATAAAATCAAACGTGAAGGACGATCTCTCGAAGTATCTGTATTCGAAGACGAAGCGCAAGCCGATGATCCTTCCCGTTATAATGAACGTATAAAATCTGCGCGGACAGCGCAAAGCTTACAAAAGAAAACGGGATCGGTGAAATTCACCGATCCCGTTTTTTTGCGGACGGCTGCGCGCCGTGTTCCTGACGCTTTTTCATCCGCGACCAGCTTATAAATCCGTAAATGTCGTTTGCAAGAAATACCGCGAAGCATACGGCGACCGACACATACGACGCATCCGAAAGCGATGCCGTGACCCACAGAATCACAAGAACAACGTCATTTGCCGCGTATGCCGCGGCATAGTACGGGCTTCTTCTGAACGTGAGACAGACCGCAATAAAGCTCGTCGTGACCGAAAGCGTACTCGGCAGCAGATTTGCGGTGCCGAGCGCTCCGAGAATGAAGTAAAATACGAGCGTCACAACGGCGGACAGCACGAATATAGAGACCGTCTCCGCCGCGCCGAGCGCGCTCACTTTCACCTCCGAGCGCTTCCCTTCATACGGATTGCGGAGCCACGACACCAGCGAAAAGACCGCCATCGGCGCGGACATGCCGAGGTAGGTCATCATCTCCCCGTAATACGCGAAGGTGAACGATATCACGCCGTACATCGCGCTGAACAATATCATGAGCGCCTGACCCGCGGGATTTCCCTTCGCGCAGAAGATGAGAGCCGTCACGCCGACGAGCGACGCGGCGAGCGTAAGGTATTCGCGCCTTGCGAAAATGAAAAACGACGATGTGATGAGAAGGACGGATACCGCCCAAAGGATAATTTCCGCCGCCGTAAAATACGATACGGCTTTTTTTATTTTTTGCGATCATGAGACCTCCGATTTATCCGTGCCGCGGAGTTTTTCAAGAAAAAAGCATCCGCGAACACATCTTCAAAGACCTAACGATGTGTTTACGGATGCCGAAGCATCTCTACCCGGCGGCAGATTGAATATTGAACTGCGGCGGACAAACCGCCGACCGCGCACCGACACGGCGCGGAATTTTTCGCATTTTCATGATGCAGAGCTAAGCTGCACGGACATCGGAGAACAAGCCGCGCCGCATTGACACGGAACGGCAAGCCGACTGCGATCCGAATATCACGTCATACCGTGTGTTCAAAGCTCATGCTCTCGGAAATGCGGTTCTTCCGCATTTCACGGTACGGTAAACGGCGCACCGATGCACGCTCCGCCGAGTCACGAAGTGCGGCGAAGCATACCGAAGCACGGCACTCTCACGAATGCCGTGCCCGGCGCTTTTCGCTTATTTCAGAATGTAAACTCTCATGTCGCGCCATCCGAAGTTGGCAGCGTACGGGTTGTTCGGGTCGATACACACGTCGATTGTGTTCCCGATGATGTTTCCGCCCGTATCGGCGGCTATGCGTTCTCCGAAATCACCGTACGCGCCGGTGACGTACACTCTCGTTCCGAGCGAAATAACGCTCGGATCTACGGCAATGACGCTTTCGTCGGCGGGAAGTCCCGATGCGGTCGTTCCTCCGACATAGTAGCAGGTCGCGCGCACGTCGATGTAGTACGCATACTCACGGACGTTGCCGTCGGCATCGATAAACGTATTCGGTCCGACTCCGGTCGAAACGATCTCGTTCGTCGGGTACGCGCTTATCCAGCTTGCGCTTTCCTCGCGTCCGACTCTCTCACCGTTGACGTAGGTCACCGTATACTGCACCGTGCGGCTTCCGTTCACTCCGTTCTGAGTGACACGGCTCTCCCCTTCGGGCAGTGAATCGGTGTTTCTGTACTCCGTTTTGTAAGCAATAGTCTGCTCTTCCGTCTCGGTGGTATAGGTCACGCTGTCTGCGGAAAGGGTCATGTCCTGATCGATCACCGCATCAAGATTCAGATTCTGCTCCTGTGCGGTGTTGAGTGTGATGCCGTTCGACGAAAGAAGCTCCCTGACCGTCACGCGGCCGACATTGACCATGAGATTCTCCCGATACCAGAAGGTGACGGTAACGTTAAAGGTCTCCTCCGCGGTCTCCGCCGTTGTGCCCTCCGTTTCACTCTCCGCTTCGGTATCGGTCTGCTCCGCAGAGTCGCCCCCCGCCGCAGCACCGGACTTCAGCACCGCTCCGACCGATGAGTTTTTGTCGGGCGAGGTACTGTCATCACGGATGTCCGCCGATATTGCAATCGCGGATACGTCCGATTCCGACGGGCGAAGCTCGATGTCTACCGTCTCCTCGGAGACGATCCCCGACTGCGACGTTATC
>URSW01000120.1 GCA_900550625.1 uncultured Eubacteriales bacterium | reverse complement strand
AAGCATCCCGCGCGGCCAGTATGAGGCAGGTCAGGTCCTCGGCATGACAAAGGCGCAGATATTTTTCCGCATAATCCTGCTTCAGGTCATAAAGAGGATTCTGGCACCGATGAGCAACGAGATAATCACGCTCGTCAAGGACACTTCCCTTGCGCGGACGATCGCAGTATACGAGATAATCTGGAATGCACAGGCTCTCATAAAGCTTGAAGGTATTCTTTGGCCGCTCTTCTACACCGCGGCGTTCTACCTTGCATTCAACGGACTGCTCACGCTGCTGTTCTCCGCCGCTGAGAAAAAGCTTGATTATTACAGAGGTTGACCATGAGCTTTCTTGAAGTAAACAACATAGAAAAGAGTTACGGAAAAACAAAAGTCTTAAAGGGCATAAGTTTCGATGTAAAAAAAGGCGAGGTTCTCGCTGTGATCGGTTCTTCGGGATCGGGAAAGACGACCCTGCTGCGATGTCTTAATTTTCTTGAAAGGCCGGAAAACGGAACGATCAGCGTAAACGGAGAAACACTTTTCGATGGCGCTCTGACCGGAGAGATCAACGACAGCGAGATACGGCGCAGGCGCCTCCACTTCGGGCTTGTGTTCCAATCGTTCAATCTTTTCCCGCAGTACACGGTACTTAAAAATATCACTCTTGCCGAAGAGCTTCTCGGCAAGGAGGATCTCAAGGCCGGCAAGGAGTATCTCGGATGCCGCAATATGCACGCGGCGCGCGAGATGATCGCCGAAAAAGCCCGCGCACTTCTGAAAAACGTCGGACTTGCCGAAAAAGAAAGCTCGTATCCGTGCGAGCTTTCGGGCGGCCAGCAGCAGCGTGTCGCAATTGCGCGTGCGCTTGCTCTGAGTCCCGACATTCTCTGCTTCGACGAGCCCACGTCGGCGCTTGATCCGGAGCTTACGGGAGAAGTACTCAAGGTTATCCGCGAACTGAAAACCTCGGATCGGACAATGATAATCGTCACGCATGAGATATCGTTTGCACGGGATGTCGCGGACACGGTAATGTTTATGTCCGACGGCGTGATCGAGGAAATGGGTACGCCCTCGGAGGTTATCGAAAATCCGAAATCCGAAAGGACGAAGACCTTCCTTTCGAGATTCAGCGGGAACGACTGATGTTCGTGAACATAAAAAGGACTGCGATGCAGTCCTTTTTTCGTCTTTCGGAATCCGACGTGAAACCCGCCGAAGTTTCCGGGCGTATCTTTTCGAAAAAGCTTTGCGCCGTTTGCTCCGCCATCAATCCCGCAAGACAAGGAAATCCGGTATCGGCGAAGCGTCACGGTATCCGCGCTCATACAGGCGTTCAAGCGCCTTTTTATTGAGTTTCAGAGTGTCAACGCCGCTTATATCATCGGGGGCAATTATGAGGACTCTTCCCTCTTTCTCAAGCTTTTTGGCAAGATCAACTCCCTTGTTATACCTTTCGGCTCTGAGATGAAAGCTCTTTGCGCTTTCGGGATAGCGGCGGCGTATCAAGCGCGCAAGTCGATCATCCTTTTTGCTGTCACGCACGGTATCGCGCGGCTTCGTCAGAATGAGGACGATCCTGTCGCAGCCTTGCGTCAAAGCGTATTCGATCGGAACGGGATCCGACAGTGCCCCGTCATAATAATACGAATCGCCGACAAGACACGGTCTGCTGACCACCGGAATGGAGGAAGAAGCCTTGATTATCCGATAGTCGTCCTTCACAATATCCGATTTCGTGAAATATCTTGCCTTTCCCGTTTTTGCCTCCGTCGCGATCACCGTAAAATCGGACGGGTTCTGCGCCAGATACTCATAGTCGAGCGGGTCTTCGCCGTCGGAATTCGTAAGAACCCCGTAAACATAATCGAGATCGACATATGAGCCGAGGCGGACATAATTTCCGAAACTCATATACTCCTTGCGGAAGGAATACACGTCATAAAAGCGACGGCTTCGTCCCCTTTGCCCCGCAAGATAACTCGAAATGTTGGCACTTCCCGCGGAAATACCGATACAGTAATCAAAGCCGATCCCGTTGTCAAGGCAGAAATCGAAAACGCCCGATCCGTATATATCGCGCATTCCTCCGCCTACGTCAATAACCGCAGTTTTCATATGTCCTCCGTTTTTGTTCGATATAAATTAAAAAGGACGATCCCTTGCGGGAGCGCCCTTTTTTAACATTGCAGATTACTCGGCAGCGTAAACGCTAACCTGCTTGCGTCCCTTTGCGATAGGCTCAAACTTAACCGTTCCGTCAACAAGAGCAAACAGGGTGTCATCGGAGCCGCGTCCGACATTCAGACCGGGATGAATCTTGGTTCCTCTCTGTCTGACAATTATATTGCCTGCCGTAACCGCCTGACCGTCGGATTTTTTAACGCCGAGACGCTTCGCCTCGCTGTCGCGGCCGTTCTTCGTCGAACCGACACCTTTTTTATGTGCGAAGAACTGAAGTCCTATTCTAAGCATAATTCATTCTCCTTTTAATTATTCGTCCGTGATGTCAACTTCGAGATAGTCGTAATATTCCTCAACAAGATCGTTGAGTTGATAATAATAACCCTGAAACAGCCCCGATATTGCGAAGCGTTTCTTTTCATCCTCCTCGAATTCGGGAAGAGCGCATTTCGACTCTACCCTGATTCGTGTAGTGCTGTCATCGATTTTATAATCAATGTCGCCTGCGTACGATATTTCAACCGTATTCACGATGAGCATGGTCATAGCGGAAAGCGCGGCGCAGAGAACATCGTCCCCCGATTCTCCGTATCCGGTATGCCCCGTCTCCTCGAATCCGTAGAATATTCCGTCCCGGCGAAAAAACAGGATCTTGGTCATTATACGGTTCAGCCTTCGATCGCGTCGATCTGAACCTTAGTGTAGGGCTGTCTGTGGCCCATTTTTCTCTTCTCGTTCTTCTTTGCCTTGTAGGTCATAACGTAAATCTTCTTACCGCGACCGTTCTTTACGACGCTTGCGGCAACCTTTGCGCCTACGACGTAGGGAGCTCCGGTCTGGAAGCCTGCGCTGTTCTGAAGTGCGAGAACCTTATCGAAGGTAACCTTATCACCCTCGGCTGCGTCAAGTTTCTCTACGTAGATGATGTCGCCCTCTGCGACCTTGTACTGCTTTCCGCCGGTTTCAATAATTGCGAACACGAAAAGCACCTCTCTTTCATTTACAACTCGCTAATTCGGGTAAGCGAATGCTTTTTTGACCCGACATTATGCGGCAATATATAGGATATCACAAACATCCGTGTTTGTCAAGGAATTTTTACCGCTTTTCCGCAGCTTTTTCTGCGGCGATCAGCGTATTTTCAAGAAGCATTGTTATTGTCATCGGACCTACTCCGCCGGGGACGGGAGTTATCGCGGAGGCCTTCGCAGACACTGATTCGAAATCGACGTCTCCGGTGAGCTTGCCGTCGGCGCGTCGATTCATTCCGACATCGATCACGACCGCGCCCTCCTTAACCATATCGCCGGTTATAAAATCCGCCTTGCCGACGGCGACGACAAGGATGTCCGCACGCCGTGTAACCTCGGCGAGATTTACGGTTTTTGAATGGCAGATCGTAACCGTTGCGTTTGCGTGAAGGAGCAGCATAGCCTGCGGCTTTCCGACTATATTCGATCTTCCGACGACCACGCACTCTTTTCCGCAGGGGTCGATACCCTCCGCCTCAAGAAGCTTCATAACGCCCGCCGGAGTGCACGGGAGAAAATCGTAGTTTCCGATCATTATGCGTCCGACATTTGCTATATGGAAAGCGTCAACGTCCTTTTCGGGCGGTATCGCAGCGATAACCTTTGCCTCGTCGAGATGGCGCGGAAGAGGAAGCTGTACAAGTATGCCGTGAACGGCGGAATCTTTCTTCAGAAGCTCGATCTGCGAAAGAAGCTCGCTCATGGATGTGCTCTCGGGCATTTCGAATACCCACGAGTTCATGCCCGCTTCCTCGCACGCCCTCTTTTTATTTCGCACATACACCTGCGATGCGGGATTATCTCCGACGATAATTACCGCAAGACCGGGAGTGATCCCCGTTCTCGCAATAAAATGCTCCGTATCCTTTCTGATGCGCGCCCGTGTTTCGGCGGCAATTCTCTTCCCGTCTATTATCTTAGCCATTGTCCTCTTCCTTTGATTCTGCCGTATACTTTTCTGCGGATTCTTCTGCATTTTCGGATCCGTCTGCCGCACTTTCCGTATCCGTCGAAGAGATCTCTTCAGACGCCGAGTCGTTTTTCGCAGTATGGCTTTCGGAATTTTCTTTCTCTGCGGACTCCGCAGCCTTTGCCGCGGTCTTTACTACAGCGGGAAGATGAGCGCGCGGAGCGCGCATACAGCCGATTACCATAAGAATTATTCCCGCCGCACATATGACCGCAGATACAAGCTGCGAGATGCGGATCGGTCCGAGATAAAGGCTGTCGGTACGAAGCCCCTCTATAAATGCTCTGCCCGCTCCGTACCAGATCGCGTAGAACAGGAAAACCTGACCGTGGAATTTCTTTTTCTTATAAAAGACGGTGATAAGTATAAAGCCGACAAGATTCCAAAGAGATTCGTACAGGAAAGTGGGATGGACATACGGCGCGCCTCCGCCGAGGCCCACGCCCATGCGCCACGGGAGATCGGTCGTGCTTCCGTATGCCTCGACATTCACAAAATTACCCCATCTGCCGACGATCTGCCCGATCATCACGCACGGTGCGAGAATGTCAAGCAGGACGGGAAAGCGTATCTTCTTGACCTTGGCGACGGCAAGGGCGGTAAAAAATCCGGCGATTATTCCGCCGTATATCGCAAGTCCGCCGCTGCGCACCGACACCATTCCTTTAAGGGTTTCGACGATGTTGTTCCATGTCGAGCCTCGGTCGGTCACAATGTAAGCATCAAGGTTGAAAATAAGATAATAAAGACGTGCGCCTATAACTCCGAATATTACGAGAAAAAGTGTAAGATCGGTTATATCGTCCGACTTGACGCCCTCAATCTTTGCTCTTGTGAGTCCGTAGAAATAGGCAAGGATCATTCCTGCGGTAATCAGTATGCCGTACCACATGATGTCCACGCCGAACAGCGTAAATGCGCTCTGTTTGAGCCCGAAAGACTCTATTCCGAGCCCGGGAAAAGATACATAATGCATATACATACCCCCTGTTGGATTATTCGTCACAGTTCTCCCAGTTATGGTAAACTTCCTGAACATCGTCGCTGTCCTCAAGATGCTCGAGGAGCAGATTCATATTCTTTATGTCATCCTCCGACTCAAGCGTAATGTAGGATGTGGGAATACGGTCCTCCTCAGCGGATTCCACGTTGTATCCCGCAGCCTCGAGAGCTTCGCGGACCGTATTGAGATCGTCGCACTCGCAGGAAATCTCAAAAGCGTCCTCGTCAGCGGAGAAGTCACCTGCGCCCGCCTCGAGCGCCGCCTCCATAAGGGCGTCCTCATCAATCTTATCGTCACGGAGAACGATAATGATGCCTTTGTCCTCGAACATATAGCTTACACATCCGGTCTGTCCGAGATTTCCGCCGTATTTGTCAAAGAAATGACGGATATCGCCGCCGGTACGGTTGCGGTTATCCGTTGCGGCTT
>URSW01000119.1 GCA_900550625.1 uncultured Eubacteriales bacterium | reverse complement strand
GGAATACGGTCTCGACGATCCCGAGTACACCGTGGCGTTTGAATACGACGGCAAGGCGTACGTCATATTTTTCTCGGGACTTACGGAGGACGGATATTACTACGCAAGCTCGAGCATCGTTCCGGACACGGTCGTGAAGGTCGCTGCCGATACCGCGGAATTCCTCTCCTACGATCTGTTCAAGTGGATATCGCCGTACCCGTTCGGATACTATATCACGCAGATATCCTCAATCGGAGTGAAGAGCGGCGAATACGACCTGCGCTTTGCGCTGAAGCATTCCGAGGACGCGAAGGGAAACGACGTTCTCGAGGTCGCCTCGAACGACGGCACGGATTTCGCACCCGAGGAAATGGTGAAAAACTTCCGTATGTATTATAAGGCGATGCTCGGCGTCGAAATGATCGATTATACGGGACTTTCGGCGGAGGAGAACGCGGCGCTTGCAGCCGACAGCTCTAATATGATGTATTCGTTCACCTATACGACGCTGTCGGGCAAGGAAACGACGATCGCGTTCTATCCGTATTCCACAAGGCGCTGCCTTGTCACGATAAACGGAAAGGGCGAATTCTACGTCCTGATCGACCGTGTGGAGAAGATGATCTCCGATACGGGCAAGCTGCTGCGCGGCGAGGAGATCGACTCCTTCGCAAAGAACTGACGCGCGGAGTGCTCATTTTACCGTTTTCCGAAGGACAGACAGTATGCTTGATTTCAGACCTGTTACACTTGACGACTCAACTCTCCTTCGCCGCCTCCTCGGAGGCGAAGGGCGGATCTGCGACAGCACCGCCGGAACGGTGCTCATGTGGCGCAGATATTTCGATACCCGAATCGCCTTTGCCGGCGAAACCGCGGTGCTTCGCGCAAGCTACCGCGGCAGGGACGTCTTTACACGTCCGTTCGGACCCGATCCCGACGGTGCGGTCGGAGCGATCATTGACTTTGCGCGGGAAAACTCGCTTCCCGCCGAGTTCGGATTTCTCGACGAGGAAAGCGCGAAGCATCTCGCCGAGCGCTTCGGCGCGGCGGTGACGCAGGACGCGGACGGCGCGGACTTTCTCTATCCGGCGGAAAACTTCATCGCCTACGCGGGGAAGCACCTGAGAGAAAAGAGGAATCATCTCTATCAGTTCCGCCGCGAGTATCCCGATGCGGTGTTTGAGCCGATCGGCGACGCGAACATTCACGAGGTCATGACGTTCTTTGAAGCTTACCGCGCCGAGAACGGATCGGACGAAGCGCTTGCCGCGACCGAAAACGATATCTGCTGCGAGGTGCTCGAAAACCGCGGCAGCTACGGATTTCTTTCGCTTGCGCTGCGGATTGACGGCGGGATCAGGGCGTTCACCGCCGGGGAGGTCGCCGGGGACACGCTTTTCGTCCATATCGAAAAGGCGGACAGAAACACCCGCGGCGCGTATCAGGCGATCGCGTCGGAATTCGTGAAGTCCGTGCCGGGGATAAGCTTTGTGAACCGCGAGGACGATTCCGGAGACCCCGGACTCAGAAAATCGAAGATGTCATACCGCCCGTGTGCCCTTCTCGGGAAATATACGGCGGTGATCCGATAATCGGCACGACAGCTGCCGCGGTGTCTCTTCGGTGATCAGACGCACGGCGGTCGGCGCATGAACCGCAGATACAGAATATGAAAAAAGGAGCCGACGGCTCCTTTTTCTTTCGGAAAACGCGCATGCCGTGAAACGGCGGAAGAGAGACATGAGGCGACAGCTCGTATTATTACGCTAACGCACGGCGGGAAAAGTCAAGTGCTCCGTCCCGGTCCCGTCCCGCTTTACGCGGGATCCCGTCTGCGGCAAAGCAGCGAGGTCTTATCGGCAAAGAATGGCGAATCCGACGTTTTGCACCCGCGACAACCCCGAGAGAGAACGGGAACGGACTCCGGCTGCCGCCGTATAAACCGTAACAATGCAAAGGAGACGAAAGATTCGACAGTCCGTCAGACGGCGCTCTTCCTATGCGCCCCGCATCGCTTCGACGCCGCGAGGAAGTCTTTACGCTTGGCTTGCCGTCTCCGGCGGCAGCTTCCTGCAGTTCGCGTATTCCCGCAATTGCCGCCGAACCGCGCTTAACAAAATGTTAACAATATGTATTCATATTATCGTTGAATTAAAAGCGGCAAAATGGTAAATTCTTATATAGATTAGCACTCAGGGACCGAAAGTGCTAAAACGTAAAATTCCTGTGATTGGAGGCGGGATCGGTGAGTGCGGAAAACGGCGCATTAAGCGAGCGGAAAAAGCTTATACTTAAAGCAATAGTGGACGCGCATATACAGAACGGCGAGCCGGTCGGAAGCAAGTACCTGACACAGAATAAGCAGATAAGCCACTCGTCTGCTACCATACGCAACGAAATGGCGGAGCTTGAGGCTCTCGGGTATCTCGAGCAGCCCCACACTTCGGCGGGGCGCATCCCCACCGAGGCGGGCTACAGATTTTACGTCGATTCTCTCGTCGATCGCTACAACTTTACCGCCGCGGAGATAAAGCGGCTTGAAAGTGCGCTTCGCGCACGCAGGAACGAGCTCGGCGAGATACTTTCCGCGGGTATGCGCATCGCGTCCGCGATGACGAACTATACCGCGCTTGCGGTCCGTCCGGAAAGCTCGAGCGTGACGGTCGCGCGCTTTGAGGCGATGCGCCTCGACAGCCGCAACCTCGTCCTCGTGATGGTTCTGCCGGACACGTCGGTGAGAACGAAGCACATCCGCTCCTCGTTCGACATTTCGCCCGAGGCGACGGAAAAGCTCGTCTCCGTGCTCAATTCCCGCCTTACCGGACTGACGGCGGACATGATAACCCTTCCGATCATAATGGAAGCGGAGCGCGAGATGGGCGAGTACGATTACCTGATCGGTCCGGTGATAAAGGGCATATTCGAATCCGTCGGCACGATCGGCAGCGGAGAGATACAGGTCGAGGGAGTCAACCGCCTGCTTTCCTACCCCGATTACTACGACAACGACCGCCTGAGCGAGCTGCTCGGGCTGTTCGAGCATAAGGATTCGCTGAAGAAGCTGCTGCCCTCCTCGCTCCCGTCCGCGGATCAGAAGGACGGCGGAGTGCAGGTCTACATCGGCAGCGAAAATTCCGTTAAGATAATGGATCGCTCCGCGCTCGTGTTCAAAACGGTCACGGAGAACGGCAAGCCGATCGGCGCGATCGGCGTTATAGGTCCGACGCGCATGGATTACGGGCGCGTCATATCGGTGCTTGACCGGCTGTCCGAGGGGATCGGCGATGTGATCTCCGGCGACGGCGGCGGGGATTCTTCACCGGATGAAAAGAAGGGAGAAACATGATGGACGAAAAGGAAAAGAAGGATATCGCCGGAGACGCGGATGCCTGCGCGGACTGCACAGCCGGTGATACGGAAGATAAAAAGAGCGCGGGATGCGCGAAGGACGCGAAGGATAAGAAGGAGCATTCCGGCTCCGAAGCGAAGAAGCACAAATCCCGCATAGCCGAGCTTGAGCGCGAGCTTGAGGAGGAGAAAAAGAAGAGCGCGGAGGCGGGCGACAAGTACCTGCGGACGCTGGCGGAATACGACAACTTCCGCCGCCGCTCCAAGGAGGAGCGCGACGCGATGTATGCCGACGCAGTCGGCGAGAGCGTGCGTGAGCTGCTCCCGATAATCGACAATCTCAAGCGCGCATCGCAGTACACCGATTCGGAAAAGCTTTCCGAGGGAGTTGCGATGATACTCAAATCCGTGCCGGCGGCGCTTGAAAAGCTCGGCGTCGAGGAATTCGGAAAGGTCGGCGAGAAGTTCGACCCGAATCTTCACAACGCGGTGCTTCACGAGGAATCGGCGGAGTTCGGCGAGAGCGAGATCATGGATGTGCTCCAGACCGGATACCGCCGCGGAGACAAGATTCTCCGCTTTGCGATGGTCAAGGTCGCAAACTGAATCAAACGGGATCAGCGCCGCTCGGCGGCGAGATCATATAATGCAAATAACAAAATCAAAATATACGGAGGATTTTCATTATGGGAAAGATAATAGGTATAGATTTAGGAACAACAAACTCCTGCGTGGCGGTATATGAAGGCGGCGAGCCTACCGTTATCCCGAACCCCGAAGGCGCACGCACCACACCTTCCGTGGTCGCATTCTCGAAGACGGGCGAACGCATGGTCGGACAGGTCGCAAAGAGACAGGGCATCACCAACCCCGAGCGCACCGTGTCGAGCATCAAGCGTGAGATGGGCACCGGACATACCGTCGAGATCGACGGAAAGAAGTACACCCCCCAGGAGATCTCCGCGATAATTCTTCAGAAGCTCAAGGCGGATGCCGAAGCGTTCCTCGGAACTCCCGTAACGCAGGCGGTCATCACGGTTCCCGCATACTTCTCCGACGCACAGCGTCAGGCAACCAAGGACGCGGGCAAGATCGCGGGACTTGAGGTCATGCGTATAATCAACGAGCCTACCGCAGCAGCTCTCGCATACGGTATGGATAAGGAAAACGAGCAGAAGATCATGATCTTCGATCTCGGCGGCGGTACGTTCGACGTTTCGCTTCTCGAGATCTCCGACGGCGTTTTCGAGGTTCTCGCAACCGCGGGCAACAACCGCCTCGGCGGCGACGACTTCGATAACCGCATCATCAACTGGATCGCGGAGAAATTCATGGCGGAGAATGCCGGAATAGACCTGCGCAAGGACAAGATGGCACTCCAGAGACTTAAGGAAGCCGCAGAGAAGGCGAAGATCGAGCTTTCCGGCATGACCACCACCGATATCAACCTCCCGTTCATCACGGCGGACGCAACCGGACCGAAGCACTTCGAGGCGACGCTCAGCCGTGCGGAGTTCGACAGACTCACCGCAGACCTCGTTCAGGCTACCATGGAGCCTACGAAGAGAGTTCTCTCCGACGCGGGACTTACCGTAAATCAGGTAGACAAGGTGCTCCTCGTCGGCGGCTCGACCCGTATCCCCGCCGTTCAGGATGCAGTCAAGAACTTCATCGGCAAGGAGCCCTTCAAGGGAATCAACCCCGATGAGTGCGTGGCAATCGGCGCAGCAATCCAGGGCGGCGTCCTCGGCGGCGACGTAAAGGATCTTCTACTTCTCGACGTTACTCCGCTGTCTCTCGGAATCGAGACCCTCGGCGGCGTATTCAACCGCATCATCGACCGCAACACGACGATCCCGGTAAAGAAGAGCCAGGTATATTCCACTGCAGCCGACGGTCAGACCTCCGTTGAGATCCATGTGCTCCAGGGCGAGCGCGACATGGCGGCGGGCAATACGACACTCGGACGCTTCAGCCTCGACGGAATTCCGGCAGCTCCCCGCGGAGTGCCTCAGATCGAGGTCACCTTCGATATCGACGCGAACGGCATAGTCCGCAAAGGATCTCGGCACCGGACGCGAGCAGCACATCACGATCACCTCTTCGACCAATATGTCCAAGGAGGACATCGACCGCGCGGTACGCGATGCGGAGAAGTACGCTGAAGAGGATAAGAAGCAGAAGGAAGCCGTTGATGTGAAGAATCACGCGGAGAGCCTGCTCTTCCAGAGCGAAAAGACGCTCGGCGAGATCGGCGACAAGCTTCCCGAGAGCGAGCAGAGCGAGGTCAAGGCG
>URSW01000118.1 GCA_900550625.1 uncultured Eubacteriales bacterium | reverse complement strand
TACGCCTTTATCAAAAGCTCGACGGCAGTTACAAATCCCGAAATTATAACGATGAATGCAGCTATTCTCACCTGCGGCATTATAACGCGCCGCAGAAGAGATATAAGCAGATTTGAGCAGATCAGGACAGCGGTAACGGAAAGCCCCATTCCGATGGCGTTTGTTACCGATGTAGTTATGGCAAGTGCCGAACACATACCGAGAAACTGTACAAATATCGGATTGTTCGTAACAAGCCCTTCTCTGAGTTGTTTTCCGAATGATGTTTTCATTGGTATACCGTATTTCCCTTTCAGTACGCTTTTTCTTCGGTCATGCCGGCTCCTCGTTTTCGTCCGCGCTGCCGGTGGTCTCCTCCTGCTTGGACTCGGACTCCGGCGGCGTCTGCGTAGTAGTCTCGGGCTCCTTTGTCGTTGTAGTCTCCGGCGCTTTGGTCGTTGTCTCAGGTGCTTTTGCGGTGGTCTCCGGCGCCTTTGTCGTCGTTTCGGGAGCCTTGGTGGTGGTTTCCGGTGCGCTTGTTGTAGTCTCGGGAGGTGCGGGGGTGAGATCGGTATCGTCTCCGGTCTCGGTTTCCGTCTCCGTTATATAGACTTCGGTATCGCTCTGAACGGGGATGTCGATCTTCGGACGCTCGGCGGAAGGTGCGGCATTGGGATTTTCAACGCCGTCAACATAATCAAGCGTATCCTCAACTCTGCCGGACTGAATATTCGGTCTCTGATTCGGCTGGTATATCGGCGCGTCTCCTCCGTCGCCGTCAGTCTCCGGCGGATCCGTATCAAGCTCGGAGACGTAAAGCATAACACCCTTTTTCTCGGCGATCGCGGCAATATCGATATCAAGCGCAAGTGCGGAGTTCACTCCCGCAGTCACCGCCTTTGAGCTTATCGTAGCTCCGGATACAGCATCTATATCAGCGCCGAGCGTGATCTTGCCCTTCTTCCCTTCGTAGCCGGAAAGAAAATCTCTTGTATTCGTCTTGCTTCCGAGACCCGGAGTTTCGGACATTGAAACTATATTCACGCCCGCAATGTCGGAGTCGGCGCCGATTCCGACCATCATGTTTATCTGTCCGCCGAAGCCCGAAGGAAACACGTTCACGCAATAGCCGTAAAGCATATTGCTCTTGTAAACAAGATAGACGTACATTTCCTCCGGCGATTCGAAATCGGTGTATTCCTCCGCGGTTATATACGAACCGAAGATCTTACGGATCGAGTTCTCCTTTTCAAGCTCCGTATTTTTCGCAATCCGATCGGCGGTAAACGCATTCACGGCTGCAAGCATGGCGGCGATAACCGCACAGATCACCGTAAGGCTTGCGATTATCTTCGCAACAGGTGTTTTTTTGTTTTTGTTGTTTTCGCCCGCAGCGGTATCATCCGTTTCTTCGTGCAAAGCGTCCTCCGGCGATTCTTCATTCTCTGGCATACCGTCGGGAATGTTCTTCTGCATTTCTTCCGTCGGTACTTCTTCTGTCTGCATGTCCTCCGAAGGCGAGTCATCCGTATCTTCCGGATCGGATTTTTCCGCAGCCGGGGGCGAATCGCTGTTCGAAAAGGCTTTTTCATCCGCGATTTCCGCGGTTTGCGCGCTGTCCTCGCCGTCCTTGTCAGTCACGGAAGCCGCTTCGGCACGTTCCCCGTGTGCGGATTCGTCCGGTGTGTCGCCGATGTCTCCGGAAGGCTCTTCGGCTTCTTCCTCCGTCAGCCGTTCGATCATCTCTTCGGCCTCCTCACGAAGTGTCTCGAGATCATCATTTTCTGCGGAGGCAGCGGAATCTGCATCCGCGTCAGACGAATCACGGACACTGTTTATAAGTTCGTCAAGGGTAACGTCCGTGTTGTCATACCTCACGTCCGCATTCTCCTCGTCGGCGAGAGAAAAAGCAACGTTCTTCTTCGGCTTCTCCGAGCGAAGCGGATCGTGGGATTTACTTTGATGCTTCTTTTTCTTCAGCACGGCTGCGCTTACCTCCGAATTTCTGCGGTATCGTGAGCTTGTCGATATACCAGACAAGCAGGTTTGCTATGAGGATCGAGAAGGATACTCCTTCGGGATAGCCTCCGAAATAACGTATAAAGACGGTCAGCAGTCCGCATATGACTCCGTAGATCAGCCGTCCCGCCGACGTAACGGGAGATGTGGCATAATCCGTCGCCATAAACATCGCGCCGAGCAGAAGTCCGCCGGACACGATCTCGCAAAGCATAAAATCTACCCGCGCCTCGCTGTTCAGCGGAAAAAGCACGCACATAAGCGCCACCGTGCCTATATATGCAGCGGGGATATGCCATGTGATGACCTTGGTGAATATAAGATACAGGCCGCCGACCGTGAGAAGCAGCGCGGACAGCTCGCCGATGCATCCGCTTTGGTTTCCGACGAACATATCGAAAAACGTAGTATCCGGAAGCGAGCCCGTCTTGAGAGATGCGAGCGGAGTCGCGCCCGTAACCGCATCGGGCGGATTATAAGTAACGGCAAGGCTGTTTATTCTTTCGAAGGGCTTTGTGAAAATGCCCATCTCGGAGGGCCACGCAAACATGAATACTCTTGCGGCAAGCGCGGGGTTTACGATATTTTTTCCGATGCCGCCGAAGAGCTGCTTTACGACAACAATTGCGAAAAACGCCCCGGCGACGGGAAGCCACAGCGGCACCGAAGCCGAGAGATTCATTCCGATGAGAAGCCCCGTAAGCGCCGCGGAAAAATCCGCAACCGTGACGCTGCGTCGAAGTATCTTCTGCGTCGCCCATTCAAAGAAAACGGACGAAATTATAGAAATGATTATTATCGCGGCGGCGCGGAGTCCGAAGACGTAGACGCCCCACAGTGCCGCAGGAGTGAGCGCGATCATTACGCGGCGCATGATGACCGGAGTTGTCTGCACGGTCCTCATATGCGGCGACGGCTCGACGGTCAGGATATCGGGATACTGTATTTTTTCCGCTCCGGCAGGTATGCCGGCGGCATTCTCTTCCGGCTCATTCTCAGCCGGAATGTTATTTACAATGTCGTTTTCAGCCATTATATCATGCCTTTCTTTATCCGTTTCTTGTGCTTCGGTAATCTTATTTTCCGCTTTCCGATTTCGTCATTGCAGCTTTTTTCTGAGCGGCGGCGGCGCGTATCTCACCCTTGGCTACTCTGATATGCTGCACTATCGGCACTCCCGCAGGACATCCGTAGGAGCACGTTCCGCATTCGACGCAGCTCATTGCGCCGTATTTTTCGGCTTTGTCGAATTCGCCGTTTGACGAAAACAGCGCTATATAGTTCGGCATAAGGCGCATCGGGCAATGTGCGACGCATCTTCCGCAGCGGATGCAGACGGGAGGCGTCGACGGAAGCTTCGCAAAGCTTTCGGAAAGTACAAGAAGTGCCGATGTTCCCTTTACGACGGGAGCGTCCTTGTCCCACTGAGCCTGCCCCATCATCGGTCCGCCCGAGATCATATATTTAGGTTTTTTTGACAGTCCTCCGCAGTAATCGACAAGCGACGAAAACGGGGTGCCTATCGGTACAAGAAGATTCTTCGGCTCGGCAACGCAGTCGCCGCTGACGGTGACGCGACGGCTGACAAGCGGCATTCCCTTTGCGAATGCGCGGAAGACCGCCGCGCAGGTCTCCGCGTTGAAAATCACGCAGCCCGCGTCTGCGGGAAGCTGCCCCTGTCTGAGCTCACGTCCGGTAAGAGCGTATACAAGCTGGCGCTCGTCGCCCTGAGGATATTTGGTTTTCATGACCGCGACGGATATCATGCGGCTTCGGCTGAGCATCTCCTCTAAAATATTCACGGCGTCGAGCTTGTTGTCTTCAACTGCGATGATTGCGCTTCTCACTCCGACCGCACGGAGAAGTATTTTGATTCCGTTTATAACTGATGCCGGATCCTCGACAAGAAGTCTGTGATTTGCGGTTATGAACGGCTCACACTCCGCACAGTTGATTATCATCTGCTCAACCTTGCCGGCGGCGGATGCTATCTTCGCATAGGTCGGAAACGATGCCCCTCCCATTCCGGTAACGCCCGCTTCGCGGATCACGGAAATGAGTTCCTCATCGGTCGTCTCGGTAAGTCTTTTCGGAAACGGCTTTATATCCGGTGAAAGTTCATTCTTCTTATCGTTCGAGATAACTATATTCTTGATCCTCGCGCCGCTCGGCGAGCTTTTCTCGTCAATCGCGGTCACCGTTCCCGACACGCTCGCATGGACCGGACATCCGAGACCGCTTTCAACATCGCCTATCTTCTGTCCGAGGAAAACATGATCCCCGACGGAGACAAGCGGCACGCACGGCGCGCCTATATGCTGCGACATCGGTATCGAAACGGTATCCGGAGGAGTTATTATCTCCGTCTCGCAGTCTGCGGTATATTTATGCTCGTCAAGGCGGACTCCGCCTCTGAAAGTGTATTTCAAAGTGTTCACCTCTCGTTCGTGTTCGGGTATAAAAAGTGTTACTTCTATATTACCACATGTTGTCCGAAAATACAAGACACATCCGTTATTTTTATGTATACAAAGACGGTATAACAATATTTTTCATCTGTGCGTAATCCATCCGTCCTGCCGAAAAGCGAACTGACTGCTTTCTCCGACGTATGCCCATATATAACAAGAAGCGGGACGCTCCGGACGTCCCGCCGTATTGTTCCGATCTGCATTCAGTCAGAGCCGCGCGGTCTCAGTTCGGTTATGCCGCACAGCGAAGATATTTCACGCTCTCCGCGCATCGGCGCATTTTACCGCAGGAGTGGGAATATCCGAAGTCGCAGATATCATTTCGCCTTTGACTCGCAGTATATGCATCTGTACACGCGGTTCTCCCTGTTGCGCAGGCGGAAAACGTGCTCGATATCCTGCTCGACCGAGGTTATGCACCGCGGATTCTTACACTTTATAACTCCGCGAACCTCATCGGGCAGGCGAAGATGGCGTTTTTCGACCCTCTCGCCGTTCTTTATAATATTGACAGTAATCCCAGGATCGATATATCCGAGGACGGCAAGATCGAGGTCAAGCTCCGCGTCAATCTTGATTATATCCTTTTTGCCCATCTTCGAGCTGTTTACGTTTTTTATTATCGCCACAGTGCAGTCAAGCTCGCCGAGCTCGAGAATACGGTATATTTCCATGCTCTGTCCCGCGCGGATATGGTCGAGGACGATTCCGTTCTTTATCGAATCAATGTTCATTTTCCGCCTCCGAAAGAAGCATAAGGATAAGCGCCATCCTTATGAATTTGCCGTTTTTCACCTGCTTGAAGTAGCAAGCGCGCTCGTCGCCGTCGATCTTCGTCGATATTTCGTTCACTCTCGGCAGAGGATGAAGTATTTTCAGCGTTTTCTTTGCATATTCAAGCTTGTCCGGTGTCAGAATATAGCTGTCTCTCAGGCGGAGATAATCGTCTTCGTTGAAGAAACGTTCCTTCTGTACCCGTGTCATGTACAGAACATCGATATCCGGCATAGCCGAAACGAGATCTGCGGTTTCGGTATACTCCATTCCGTTTTTCTCGATGACTTCCTTTTTTATGTATCCGGGAAGCTTCAGCTCATCCGGCGAGACAAGCACAAGCTTTATTCCGGAATAACGCGAAAGCGCTGATATAAGAGAATGAACGGTCCGTCCGAATTTCAGGTCGCCGCAGAAGCAAACCGTGAGATCGCTGAGTCTGCCGAGCTCCCGCTTTATCG
>URSW01000117.1 GCA_900550625.1 uncultured Eubacteriales bacterium | reverse complement strand
GGGCGCTGCCGCGCTCGGGCAAGCCGCACGACGGACGCGCGCCGGACTACGACGATTGGAGCCTCAACGGCGATATAATGATATGGTATGCGCCGATGGAGTGCGCGCTTGAGCTTTCCTCGATGGGAATCCGCGTAAATGCGGAGTCTCTGCGCAGTCAGCTTGAAATATCCGGTCACGAGGAGCGCGCGTCGCTGCCGTTCCACCGGGCGCTGCTTGACGGAGAGCTTCCGCTCACGGTCGGCGGCGGAATCGGACAGTCGAGACTGTGCATGGCGCTGCTTGCCAAGGTTCACGTCGGAGAGGTCCAGTGCTCCGTCTGGCCGGAGGACATGGTGAAAGCCTGTGCCGACGCCGGTATAGCCCTGCTTTAACCGATTATCTCCGGCTTTGCCGGGATCGGCGGCGTGTGCCGCCTGTAAAATGCGAACCGTCCCGGGCATTCGGAAGGCGGAGCGCAAATATGAAAAGGTACGGTCATAAATTATGGAAATGTCATCTGAAATGCTTGAAGAAATACATTCGTCGTCGAAGGACGCGCTTGACGCCTTCGCCGCCGAGGGCTTGAGCTACGACCTCACCCGCGGAAAGCCGGGACGCGCTCAGCTCGATCTCACCACCGGTATGCTCGATGTTATCTCCGATGCCGACGACTGCTTCTCGGAAGGCGGATTCGACTGCCGCAACTACGGCATTCTCGACGGACTTCCGGAGACGAAGCGTCTTTTCTCCGACCTTCTCGGTATCCCCGCAACGAGGATACTCGTCGGAGGAAATTCCTCACTAAATATGATGTATGACACGATGGCGCGCGCGATGCTGTACGGCGTGCTCGGCTCGCCCGAGCCGTGGTGCCGCGCCGGGGAGATAAAGTTCCTGTGTCCGTCCCCCGGATATGACAGACATTTCGGTATATGCGAATCGCTCGGAATAAAGATGATCCCCGTGAAGATGACCCCCGCGGGACCCGATATGGATGAGGTGGAACGGCTCGTCTCGTCCGATGCGTCGGTCAAGGGCATATGGTGCGTTCCGAAGTTTTCGAACCCCGACGGAATAACGTATTCCGACGAGACCGTGCGCCGTTTTGCCGCACTCCGTCCCGCCGCGCCCGATTTCCGCATTTTCTGGGATAACGCATACGCGGTGCATGAGTTGTATGACGAGAAGGTCAAGCTGCTCGATATCTTCACCGAAGCCGAGAAATACGGCACGGAGAACAACATTTTCTTCTTTGCGTCGACATCGAAGATCACCTTCCCCGGCTCGGGCGTTGCGATAATGGCGGCGACCGAGGCGAATATCGCGCAGATAAAGCCGATACTTTCGACTCAGACTATCGGCTTCGACAAGATAAATCAGATGCGCCACGTCAAGTATTTCGGCAGCGCCGAAGGAATTCTGCGTCACATGAAGCATCATGCCGACGTGATACGCCCGAAGTTCGAGCTTGTGGACAGCATCCTCGAGCCGCTCAAAACAGCCGGATTCGTTAACTACATAAAACCGAAGGGAGGATATTTCATCAGCCTGTACGTTCCGGACGGATGCGCAAAGGCGGTTTATGATGAGGCAAAACGCGCGGGAGTGACGCTGACCTCCGCCGGCGCGACATACCCCTACGGCATCGACCCGCATGACGCGAACCTGCGGCTTGCGCCGACGTATCCTTCGGATACCGAGCTTGAGCAGGCGTGCAGAATACTCGCCGAAGCGATAAAATACGTAGTTTCCGGAAAGCTGCTCGAAAAGTGATGTGCCCGCGGCCCCTTCTCGCCGCACGGACTGCACAATAATACATCGGATGTGAAAAAGTCCCGCCCCGCGGGGCTTTTTTCTCGGCGCGCGGTGATTATACATCGGTTGAAGCGCTGACGGAAAATTGCGTACTGCCCGGGTCTGTCTCCCCAAAAGTCGGTGTCAAACGATTCCGCCGCTCTGCTCGGCAGTATGTCTGCGCTTCGAACGGAGCGTATGTTGAGTATGTCATACCGTGCGTTCTTGCGGCGCGGCATATGACGTTCGAAAGAGGCGTTCATGATGCCGATGCACTGCCGCGCTTTCCGAAGCTTACATATATTATATCAGCTGAGATTACTCGGGGAGTCCGACGCGATGCAAAAAACGCGGTGCGTTTCACGATTTGTCTTGACAAACCTGCCTGTTTCGGATATACTGATTACCGTTTATTTCGGATACCGTATCGGCGCTTTCGCCTGTCGGACGGAGAGACCGTGTTCTTCTTCGCAAAGCCGGCGGCGGGACAGGCACTCGATATTTTTACGGCGGAAGCTGATTTTTGTCTTCGGAGGCTATTTATGAATTTCGGACTGACCTTGACCGAGGTGCTTCTCATGTTCGCATATGCCGTGCCCGGTTATCTCCTTGTCAAAAGCCGCCTCGTCGGCGAAAAGGCGATTCCGGGATTTGCGGCACTTCTTATGTATGTGCTTCAGCCGTGTCTGTGTATTGATTCGTTCAGGCAGATCACATATACTCCCGAGGCGTTTTCGCGCATGGAGTGGTTCTTTATTATCTGTCTTGTTCTTCAGGCGCTGTCCGCCGCGGCGATCTACGCCGTATCGCGTCTTGTCATGGGTGAGAGATTTGCCGCCGATACTTCCTCGAGGATCGCGGTTATTGCCGGAGTGGCGGGAAATGTCGGATTTATGGGCGTGCCGCTGCTTCGCGCGCTTTTGCCGGATTATCCGGAGGCATCCGCGCTTTCCGCGATGTTCTTTCTTGCGATGGGAATACTCTGCTGGACGGTCGGCTCGGCATGCATAACCGGAGATGTGCGCCACATGAGCTTTAAGCGCGCATTTCTGAATCCCCCCGTGATCGCGCTTGCCGTGGCGCTCCCGCTCTTCTTTACGAACACGCGCCTTCCCGCGAGCATAGCGGATCCGATCGGGCTTCTTGCCGATATGACGACTCCGGTGTGCATGCTGATTCTCGGAATGCGCTTTGCGACATTTCCGATCCGGGAAATTTTTTCGGAACGTGTCATATATCCGACAGCGCTCGTAAAGCTTATTCTGTTTCCGCTTGCGTCATATGCGGTCGTGCGTTTTCTTCCGTTTCCCGCGGAGATGAAGGCCGCTCTTGTGATAATGGCAGCCTGCCCGACGGCGAGTGTCGTACTCAGCCTGTCCGAGCTTTACGGAGCGGGGCAGAAAACCTCGTCGCTGATCGTGCTTTCGTCAACGGTGTTCTGCATTTTCACGATTCCTCTTGTTCTTCTCGTGCTGTGAAAAAGGGAAAATTTTTACGTTCTTTTTCTTGACAAATGCAGGGCTATCGGATATACTGTTTATCGTTTGTTTTATAACCCCGTATCGGGAATTGCCCGGCGGTGCAAATATTATTAAAGAAAGGAACTGTTATATGAAGTACGCATGCGAAATCTGCGGTTGGGAGTACGATGAGGAGACGGGAGATCCCGAAAACGGTCTTGAGCCGGGGACGCTGTTCGACGAACTTCCCGACGATTTCGAATGTCCGCTCTGCGGAGCCGGCAAAGAGGACTTTGCCGCCGTCTGACGATAAGGAACAGTGCCTGTTTCGGCATAATTGTTGAAACGGGCGTCTTTTTTTCGGAAATGTTGGTGTTTATGCGCCCGGTGGTTGGCAAAGTCGGTGTTGACTTGCCCGCCGCTTCATGGTATAATATCTGCAAGGAATTTTATTTCATAAAATTCTGCGGCTGTCGCCGCCCCGTGCTTCGCACGGTTGCAGTATTATGACGTCAGGACACGATATAACGTTAGTTTGTAATTGCACGTTATCTTACCGTGTCCGCGAGAATGACGCAAAGCGTCATTCTCCGACGCAAGCCCGACATTGCGCGATGCGCTGAACTCCGGTGTGAAACTGAGAATGAACATGGTATAACATCAGTGTGTAAATGAATAAAACGTATGCGTGACCGGCGGTTAAAGTGGAACAAACCACGATGGGAGCGTGTACGGTATATGCACCAGCAATCAGTTTGCCCGTGCGCCGCACCGCCTGGGCAGAGCTTATTTTTCGGATAAGTCTGCCTTTTTGCTTTTTTTCGGCGGCGGACGCAAAGGAAAGAAAGGAACGGTTACTATAATGAAGAAGGTTGCAGTTATCATGGGAAGCGCAAGCGATCTTGCGGTCGCCGAGAAAGCGACGGCGCGTCTTGCATCTCTCGGGATAGAGTATGAGGCACATGTTTATTCCGCGCACCGCACGCCCGTCGAGGCGCGCGATTTTGTGCTTCACGCCGAGGAAAACGGCTTCGGCGTAATAATCGCGCTTGCCGGGATGGCGGCGCACCTTGCGGGAGCGCTTGCGGCGGGGTGCACCCTGCCCGTTATCGGCGTGCCCGTGAAATCGTCAAATTTGAGCGGCGTTGACGCGCTTCTCTCGACCGTGCAGATGCCGACGGGGATTCCCGTGGCGACAGTGGCGATCGACGGAGCAGCCAATGCCGCTTTGCTCGCCGCGCAGATACTTGCGCTTTCCGACAGTGAGCTTTCCGCAAAGCTGAAGAAGCTTCGAGCGGAGGAAAGCGCGGCGGTTCTTGAGAAGGACCGTGAGATCGCGGCGAAGCTCAACGGCTGAAAAAGGTAAGACAAGCTGCAGCGTGACCGAGAAGGCGCGCTGCCGCCTCGAATATAAGGAGGATACGAAATGGAAAAGAGAACTCAGCTTTACGAAGGCAAGGCAAAAAAGGTTTATACGACCGACGATCCGGAGCTTTACATCGTTGATTACAAGGACGATGCGACCGCGTTCAACGGACTGAAAAAGGGCACGATTCTCGGCAAGGGCGAGATCAACAACCGCGTGACGAATCACCTTATGAAGCTTCTCGAAAAGAACGGCATTCCCACGCATTTTGTCGAGGAGCTTTCTCCCCGCGAAACGGTGGTGAAGAAGGTGAAGATAATCCCCCTTGAGGTCATCGTGCGCAATATCGCGGCGGGAAGCCTTGCAAAGAGACTCGGTCTCGACGAGGGAGTAAAGCTTTCGTCCACCGTCCTCGAATACTGCTACAAGGACGACGCGCTCGGCGATCCCATGGTCAACGAGTATCATATTGCGGCGATGAAATGGGCGACGAAGGAAGAGATCGCACTCATAGCATCGTATTCTCTCAGAATAAACGAAATACTTACCGAATACCTGAAGGATGCGGGGATCGAGCTGATTGATTTCAAGCTTGAATTCGGCAAGACCTCCGACGGCACGATCGTGCTTGCGGATGAGATATCCCCCGACACCTGCCGCTTCTGGGATATAAAAACTCACGAAAAACTCGACAAGGACCGCTTCCGCCGCGATCTCGGCGGAGTTGAGGACGCATATCATGAGATACTGCGCCGTCTCCTCGGCGAGTGACATTGATGCACCCGGGGAGAAATCGCTCTCCGGGGGCGTTTTTTCCGAAAAGCATACGCACGCCCGGCACGCAGCCGGCGCTTACCCCACAGATAAGGAAAGGGCTTCAAATGGCAGAAATCAGAGAAGAATGCGGCGTTTTCGGCGTGATCGGTCCGGAGATATCCGATGTCGCATCCACCGCATATTACGGACTCTTCGCGCTCCAGCACCGCGGGCAGGAAAGCTGCGGCATTGTCGTGAACGACGACGGCATATTCCGAGCGTATAAGGATGTCGGGCTTGTGAACGACGTTTTTACCGCGGAGGCGATGGCGGAGCTCGGCATGGGCA
>URSW01000116.1 GCA_900550625.1 uncultured Eubacteriales bacterium | reverse complement strand
CTGCCGACGACGTTGCGGGCAGCGAAAGAAGCACCGTTATCACGCACAGAAGAAGCGATATGCTTTTCAATAAAGTTTTCATACATGCCGTCCTTTACCTGATAAATTCGGTACATTATATTCGGACGCGCTGTCTTATAGAACGGCAAAGGAAAAGGACCGGCGCGGAGAATGTCTCTCCGATGCCGATCCTTCGGACTCCTTTATTACCGATCAGTGGGCAAGATGCCTCTCGAGCCAGATCATGCCGATCTCGAAAGCATCGGCCAATCCCGATTTCATATCCTGCTTAACGATTCTCTCCGTTGCCGGAAGTGTCGTATCGTTATTCACTATCTGTATCAGTATCTTGTCGGGAACTTCTTTTCCGTTATATTCTTTGGCAGTCATCACCGTCATACGGAGCGTGTATGCTTCTTCAATGCATCCGTAGCAAATCATGTTTCCCTCACGCACGAGCGGACGTCCCTTATAAACAAGGTATTCCCCGTCAGCAACGGCAATGGGCGCAGTATTATCAGCCATGTCTTGTCCTCCCCATTAACAGTATTATATATCATTGTATATTGTACTACAAAATCCGGTGAATGTCAAGAAGTTGTTTGAACGCCGCACAAGCGCTCCGTTTCCGCAGCGTAGTAAAGGCGAAAAAAGCCGTCAGGAGATGAAATCGGTGCGGTTTGATCTGTCATTCTCGGGCACGGAAATACCGCTTTTTTCCTTTCCCGCTTCGATGCAGCGCAGCAGCCACGCCATATTATGCGCAAGATTCCGCATTGTCTGGAGTCCCTCGAGGTCCCGTCTCACGTCATCCGGAGTGCTTCCGTGCACCATGTTCCAATACGAGGACGAAACGACGGGCATTTCGGCTATCGTGAAATACTTGTTGAGAACATCGACGGATGCGGTCGTTCCCGCGCGGCGCGCCGAGGCTATCGCCGCACCGGGCTTGTGCGCAAAAACCTTCCGCGATGAGTAGAACGCGCGGTCGAGGAACGAGAGAATACGGCCGGACGGGTGGGCATAGTACACGGGCGTACCGAAAACGAATCCGTCCGCATCGGCGGCACGGGCGGTGAATTCATTTACCCCGTCGTCCCCGTATATGCACTTTCCGAGATGCGCGCACGCTCCGCAGCCCGTGCAATCGCAGATCGCGTCGGTGCCTATATGAAATATTTCCGCCGAAATTCCTTCGCTCTCAAGTACAGACGCGATCTCGGAAAGAGCCTCATTTGTACATCCGTTTCTTTTCGCACTTCCGTTCAAAAGCAATACTTTCATCAATAAAACCCGCCCTTCATAATATTCGCCGCGATACGGCGTAGTATGTACGGTCACAAAAAAGGCACGCGCGGCGTGCCTCAGCGGGCGCAGTGCGCACCGCAGAAAACCCTTTTCGAATTCTCCGGGAAACCCTCTACCACTTTATGCCGAGAGCCTTCTCCGCATGACGCTTTATTGCAGCAAAAGTTTCATCGCTGAGATGATGCTCGATCTTGCATGCGTCGGCATCCGCCGTCTCCTCGTTGACTCCGAGCGCAACAAGGCAGCGCGTAAGCACGAGATGACGCTCGTATATCTTACCCGCAAGATATTTTCCCTCGTCGGTGAGGAAAAGATGACCCTCGCCGTCCGCCGTTATATATCCGCCGTTTTTCAGAAGTCCGATCGCGCGGCTCACGCTCGGCTTGGAGAATCCCATATATTCTCCGACATCTATCGCCCGGACATACGGATTTTTCTGCGAAAGGATCAGTATCGTTTCAAGATACATCTCACCCGATTCCTGCAAATGCATTAAAAAACTCCCCTGATCATTGAGATATAAACAGCATAACACAACTTTCTCGATTTTTCAAGCCGAAAATATAAACTATTTTCCCGCACCCGAAATAAAGGACATGCCGAGAGGACTTTCCCTGTATTCTTCGACAGATCCGAAGAAGACGTCACGGCTCCCGAGATGAAGTATATGACGCGCGTACTGCACGGCGGCGGATATATCGTGAGAGATCATTATGACCGTCACGCCGTTGTCCTTGTTGAGCGAATCTATCAGATCATACATCCGTGCGCTCACCTTCGGGTCAAGCCCGGAAACAGGCTCATCGAGGAGCAGCATCTTGTCGGCTGCGCAGAGCGCTCTTGCGAGAAGCGCGCGCTGCTTCTGCCCGCCCGAAAGGCGGCAGAAGGATTCATCCGCGATATCCGATATCCCCATTCGCGCCATGCTGTCGGCTGCACGCATTTTCTGCGCTTTGGTATAAAACGGCCGGTACGGCGCACCCGCGACGCATCCCGACTGCACAACCTCCCGCACCGAAGCCGGGAAGTCACGGCGCGAAAGCTCCTGCTGCGGAAGATATCCTATCGAATTCTTTCCGAGTCCCTCGCCGAATACGATCTCTCCCGCAAGAGGAGGGATCAGTCCGAGCAGGGTTTTCATAAGCGTGGACTTTCCGGAGCCGTTCTCTCCGACAATACAGAGGTAATCCCCCGCCTCCACGCTGAAATCGAGTCCTTCAAGCACGGTCTTTCCCTCATATCCGAGCGTAAGACCGCGGCAAACAAGCTGCGGCATCTGTCTTTTCCTTTCGCAAAGTCAAGGCTTTTCGGAATCGGCTCAAATCATCAATATGAACCGAAGCAGCGCCGCTGAAGTGCGGCGCTGCTTTAATTATATCCCCGAACAAACCTTTTGTCAACTTATTTATCGAGAAGCGCGGCGATCTCCTCTTTTTCTCTTCCGCCGACCGCCTTTGTGATAACCTCGTTTCCGCGGACAACGATGAGAGTCGGAATGCTCAGTATGCCGAAGCGCTCCGCAAGGCTTCCCTCTTCATCGACATTTATTTTTCCGACCGCCTTTGTCCCGTCGTTGAGCTCGTCGGCGACTTCATCGACAAGCGGCGACACCATACGGCACGGACCGCACCACGGCGCCCAGAAATCGAGAAGAAAGGTCTTACCGGAATTCACCACTTCGCTTTCGAAATTTTCGGATGTGATCTTAATTGCAGGCATTTTCGTGTTCTCCTTTTTTCTTATATTATTTCCGCATCAGGCGGCATAATACGTTTTCAAAGAAAGTCAAAAGGCCGCCGTGCAATGCGCGGCAGCCTTTTTCCGTTTTGTAATATGTGTTCGGGAATCCGCCGCGGCAAAATCCCGGCACAAAATCTTCACTTACGCCTTCGGATGAAGAGTACCGCGGATAATACGGCAGCCGTGAGCAGGAACGCCGGGGTTGAACTCGCGGGTGATGTTCTCCCACTTCTGACCGTCGATAACATCCTCGAAATCGAATGCGTATCCGGTGTCGAGAGTGATGCCGAACTTGAAGAAGTCGCAGCATACTGCGCGGTAGGACTCGCCGAAGTTGATGAATGCGAAGGAGTAGGTGCCGTTGTCAAGATGCTTCAGGAAGCAGTAAGTATCATCGCCGGGATTGCCGATGAGGGCGGGAGTTCTCGCCTCGGTATCCTGGTTGATTCTGATAAGCTCCTTGTTGGTGAGGGTCTTGAGAGTAGCGTCGCTCATGTTGCGGATATCGCAGCCGATCATAAGAGGAGATGCGAAGTAGCACCAGAGAGCGAAGTGTGTAAGATACTCTTCGTCTGTGCATCCGGAAACCGCAACATTTCCCTTACCGTACATACCGGTGATGAGCATATCGATATCGTTGAAGCACTGCGGACCGCTGAAGGGCCAGTTATCGGTCTGGCTGAGAACGAGATTCTTTACGCTGCCGAAGCTGTCGTTGATATCGCCGGTGGAACGGAAGATGTGCGCGCCGGTGGAGCGGATCCATCTGTGAACGTTCTCTGCGCCCCAGTTGCATGCGGAGAAGAGAATGTCGCGTCCGGTGGACTTGAGAGCCATGGACATTCTGTTGTAGAGGAAGTATCCGTCGTGCTCGGGCTTGTAGCAGTTGTCGTACTTGAGGAAGTCAACGCCCCAATCAGCGAAGGTCTGAGCGTCGATGAACTCATTGTTGTAGCTTCCCGGATAGCCTGCGCAGGTGAGAGGACCGTCGCAGGAGTACATACCGAACTTGAGTCCCTTGGAGTGAACGTAATCAGCAAGAGCCTTCATTCCGCTCGGGAACTTCTCGGGATCGGGAACGATGCGTCCGTCCGCTCCGCGCTCACGGAGAGACCAGCAGTCGTCGATAACAACGTAGTTATAGCCTGCGGCAGCAAGACCCGTGTCCACCATTGCATCTGCGGTTTCCTTGATGAGGTCCTCGGAAATGTTCGTACCGAAGGTGTTCCATGAGTTCCAGCCCATCGGAGGTGTGTTAACTAACATAATTGTCTCCTTAAGATATGTAATTTCAATTTATTTGTCCGGGACGATCCCGGTCGGAATTTATGTTAGCATATCCGGAAACCAATGTCAAGTAAAAATCATTTTTTTACGAAAAAACTTCGGTTTGCCGATTATTACTGTCATTTTTTTACGAAAACGGCATTTCGGGGCGTGTTCAGGCTCAAAAAAGCGACTGCGGAACAACGTCACGGCAGAAGAAGGTGCGACAAATCCGCCGTTTTCGTCGGTGAAAGGTTTTAATATTTTATATATTGAAAAAAATCGTCCGACGTGGTATACTTTATATTGCGTTATACTCTATATTAATGGTGAGTTTCCGCAAAATCAAATGATTTCGCGAGGACGCGGATAATAAACATTACCCGGAGAAAACCTTGAAAAAATTCAGAGAAGCAGAAAACAAAGTACGTCTTTTCGGGAGAGATATTCTTTCCTCCCCCGGAATGCAGAAAGAAAAAGGATATATACAGCACGGCAGATTCAGCGTATACGCGCATTCATTCCTTGTGGCATCGCTCTGCGTCTACATAGCCGAAAGGCTCTCCCTCAGGCATGACACACGCTCCCTCGTCAGAGGCGCGCTTCTTCACGACTATTTCCTGTACGATTGGCACACGCCCGACAAATCCCACAGACTTCACGCTTTTTCCCACGCCGGACGCGCGCTTGAAAACGCGCGGCGGGATTTTCGTCTGAACAGGATAGAGAGAAACATGATCCGCTCGCATATGTTCCCGCTCAACAAATCCGTACCGAAATACCGCGAGAGCATAATCCTGTGCGCCGCTGACAAGCTGTGCGCGGTCGCCGAAACCTTGCGCGCTCTGTTTCCGCCGAAAAGCAAAGCTTAAAGCCGCCGTGCGGCTCAAATGAATAAACCCGAAAGGAACGCGGTAAAATGAAAGTACTTATTCTGAGCTGTGACACCGGGCAGGGACACAACAGTGCGGCACGCGCCGTGTTTGAAGCCTTCGATCGCCGCGGGAATGTATGCGAAATGTTCGATCCGCTTACTCTCGGACGAAAGAAATCCGCACATATCGTCTCGGCTACCTACAGCGGAATGTTGCGGAAAGCGCCGGCGGTGTTCGGTGTGCTCTACCGTGCCGGGGACATATACAGCTCAACCGGAATAACATCACCGATATACCGCGCGAATACGCATTACGCAGACAGCCTGCGAGAGTACATCACGTCGAACTCCTTTGACGCGGTCGTTAGCACTCACCTCTTTTCAATGGAGGCGCTGACCGCGATCCGCCGCAAGCCGGATTTTCATGTACCGTGCTTCGGCGTGCTCACCGATTACACGCGCATACCGTTTTTCGCCGAGACCGATCTCGACGGGTATTTCATCCCGCACGACGATCTCATGGACGAGATGACCGTCAAGG
>URSW01000115.1 GCA_900550625.1 uncultured Eubacteriales bacterium | reverse complement strand
CACTTTTGGAGTCTATTTTCTTTTTTATTTGTCACCTATCAATTGTATCATAACAAAATGACGCGCATATGAATTTTTTCGCCGATGCGGTACGCGCATTTTGGTTTCTTTTTCATTATCCGCTTGATTGCGGGAATTTTTTATATTATAATAAGATGCCGCAGAGTTTTACGATGCGGATCATTTCACCGGAGGTTCGTTTTATGTTCATACTCGGATGCCATCTTTCCCTGTCGGGGGGATACGCCGCAATGGGGCAGACAGCCGTTTCGATCGGCGCAAACACTTTTCAGTATTTCACGAAAAATCCGCGCGGGGGCGCATCGAAGCCCGCCGATCCCGAAGATGTCCGCGCGCTGTGCGCCTTTATGAAGGAGAACGGCATCCTCTTTCCGCTCGCTCACGCGCCGTACATCTACAATCCCGCGACCGCGGATGAGCGGATACGCGAATACACCCTCTCAATGATGAAATCCGAGCTTGAATTTCTCGAGTCGATCCCCGGCTCTCTCTACAACTTTCACCCGGGCGCTCACGTCAAGGCGGGCAGCGAGGTCGGATGCCGTCTGACCGCGGAATGTCTGAATACGCTCCTCACGGAGGATATGTCGACAACGGTCCTCATAGAGACGATGAGCGGCAAGGGAACGGAGATCGGCGTTACGTTTGAGGAGATACGTTCGATCATCGACATGGTAAACGAAAACGTCCGCGGTCATGTCGGGGTATGCCTTGACACCTGCCACATAAGCGACGGCGGATACGACATTGCCGGCGATCCCGATCGGGTGCTGACGGAGTTTGACCGCGTGATAGGGCTTGACAGGCTCAAGGCGGTCCATCTCAACGATTCGAAAAATCCGGTCGGCGCCCACAAGGACCGCCACGAAAAGATCGGCGAAGGCACGTTTACGATAGAGGGCATAACGCGGATCATAACCCACCCGGCGCTCGCCGCTCTTCCCTTCTATCTCGAAACGCCGAACGATATTGAAGGATACGCACGCGAGATCGCGCTTCTGCGCGAGATACGCGGGGAATAAAGAAAAACGGAGGCAGTACGCACATCGCGCTGCCTCCGATCTTTATTTTCAGTTGCACTTCTCCGAGACCTTGCCGCAGCGGAAGCACACCTCGTTTTCGAGCTCCCGTCCCGCGAAAAAGTCGCGGATATTTTCGGTAGTCGTCCTTGCGATGGAGTCAAGGGCTTCCTCGGTGAAGAATCCCTGATGAGACGTTATCACCACATTCGGATGCGAAACGAGAAGCGACAGCACGTCGTCGCCGATGACGGTGCCCGATCTGTCCTCGTAGAAAACCTCCGCCTCTTCCTCGTACACATCAAGTCCCGCGCCCCTCACCTTCTCGGAATTCAGCGCCGAAAGCAGTGCCTCCGAATCTATCAGCGCGCCGCGCGAGGTGTTGACGATAAATACGCCGTCCTTCATTTTTCCGAATGCGGCGGCATCGAGAAGATGATGCGTCTCCGGGGTCAGCGGACAGTGAAGAGATATCACGTCGGACACGGAAAGAAGCTCGTCGATCGATCTGTAATCTATATCCGAGCCTTCGGCGGGAAAGAGATCATACGCTACCGTTTTCATGCCGAAGCCGCGGCATATGTCGATGAACGCGCGCCCGATCTTTCCGGTGCCGATGATCCCGGCGCACTTTCCGTAAAGGTCAAGTCCGGTCAGCCCGATAAGGCTGAAATTGAAATCGCGCGTTCTGTAATATGCGCGCGGGATCTTCCGGTTGACGGCAAGCAGAAGCGCCGCCGCGTGCTCGGCGACCGCATGAGGCGAATATGCGGGAACACGCACGACGGTTATCTTCCCGTCCGCCGCCCTGAAATCGACGTTCGAATATCCGGCGGAACGCATTGCAATCAGGCGCACGCCGTTCTTGCAGAGCGTATTTACAACGCTCTCCGTTATGTCGTCGTTCACGAAGGCGCATACTGCGTCGAAGCCCGCGCTGAGCTCCGCCGAGCGCGGCAGAAGCTTCGTCTCAAAATAGGTGATGTCGAGGTCGTCCCCCGTGTATTTGTCAAACCATTCTTTGTCGTAAGGCTTTGTATCAAAAAAAGCTATCTTGTACATTTTTCGTCCCTCCGAATATATTTTTCCGAAAAAATTCACCGATATACGCAAAAGCGCCTCGGCACGTGAGAATAAAGTAATCCCGCAAAGCACCGGACCGAAGTCACATACCCTGCGGGACATAATTTTAATACAGAACTGCGCAAACACGCAGAGCGCGGATTTTTCGCTGCTCTTTATCAGTCTGCGCGGAGCGCGAGAGAACGTCCCATGAGAACTCCCATAACGGATGCCATCATGAGTCCGCGCGTCCATCCGGAGGAATCGCCGAGGCAGTAAAGTCCCTTCACGTTCGTATTGAAGTCCTCGTCCATTTTGACGCGGTTGCTGTAGAATTTGAGTTCGGGTGAGTAGAGCAGCGTCTCCGTCGATGCGAATCCGGGCACGACATGATCGACCGCCTGGATAAAGTTGATTATGTTTATCATTGCGCGGTAAGGCATCGCCGCTGTGATGTCCCCGGCAACGGCGTCCTTCAGCGTCGGTCTCACGTTGGAGAAAGCAAGCTCCTTCGGCCAGGTCCTCTTTCCGTCGAGAATATCGCCGTAACGCTGAACAAGTATATGTCCGGCACCGAGCATATTCGTAAGTTCACCGACCTTCTGCGCATAGGCGATCGGCTGATTGAACGGATGGCTGAAGTTGTGCGAGCACAGAATCGCAAGATTCGTATTGTCGGATTTGAGCTCCTTGTAGGAATGTCCGTTTACGACCGCGAGATCGTTGTCGTAATTCTCCTGACTTACAAATCCGCCGGGATTCTGGCAGAAAGTACGAACCTTGTTTTTAAACGGCTTGGGATATCCGACGAGCTTCGATTCGTAAAGCACTTTGTTTATCTGCTCTATGACCTCGTTTCTTACTTCGACGCGCACACCGACATCGACCGTTCCGGGCTGATGTGCGATATTGTGCTCGGCGCACATTTTTTCAAGCCATTCCGCGCCGCGGCGTCCCGTCGCAACGACGGTATCCTTTGCGCGTATCTCGATCTCGCCGTGACCGTCGTTCACATAAACTCCGAGGCATCGGTCGCCGTCGAGGATTATGTTGCGGCACTCGTATCCGAACATTATCTCGACTCCTGCGGCGATAAGGTATTCCTCGATCGCAAGATAGAGATCGTGCGCCTTCTCGGTGCCTATATGGCGGATCGGGCAATCAACAAGCTTGAGCCCCGCCTGGATTGCACGTTTGCGAATATCCTTTACGGACTCGGAATTCTCCAGACCCTCGACGTGCTCGTCGGCTCCGAATTCAAGATATATCCTGTCGGTATATCCTATGGTATCCTGAACCTTTTCCGCACCGATGAGAGTCGGAAGTTCTCCTCCGACCTCATAGCTCAGCGAAAGCTTTCCGTCGGAAAACGCGCCCGCGCCGGAAAATCCGGTGGTGATATGGCAGTAGGGCTTGCAGTTCATGCAGTGACCCGTCTGCGATTTCGGACAGCGGCGCTTCTCGACGCTCTGCCCCTTCTCGACGATAACGATTTTCTTTTTCGATCCCTTTTTCAGCATTTCGAGCGCCGTGAATATTCCGGCGGGACCCGCTCCCACGATAACCACATCTGTGTTCATTTTTGTTTATCCCTGCCTCCGCCGGACGCGGAGGCTTCCTTTCTTCCGAACGTTGAGGCAGCGAGGCTCCCGTAACACGCGCTGCGATCCAAAGCAGCGATACAAAACACGCTGCTTTTATTCTTCTTCGTCGATAACCTTTATGCCGAGCTCCTCGAGAGACTTTTCGTCTGTCTTCGCCGGGCATTTTGAGAGAAGCTCGGATGCGTTCTGCACCTTCGGGAAGGCGATGACATCGCGTATGTCCTCAAGTCCGAGGAGAAGCGCTACAAGTCTGTCCAGGCCGAACGCAAGTCCGCCGTGCGGAGGAACGCCGTAGCGGAACGCTTCAAGAAGGAAGCCGAATTTTTCGGCAGCCTCCTCTTCACCTATGCCGAGAACCTTGAACATATGCTTCTGCATCTCGGTGGTATGGATTCTGATAGAGCCTCCGCCGAGCTCGGTTCCGTTGAGCACGATATCGTAAGCTCTCGCGCGGACCGAACCGGGATCGCTGTCGATACGGGAGTAATCCTCCTCCATGGGCATGGTGAAGGGATGATGCATCGCATAATATCTTCCGTCCTCCTCGCTGTACTCGAACAGCGGGAATTCGGTTATCCACAGGAAGTTGAACTTCGTCTTGTCGATAAGTCCCATGCGGCGGGCGACCTCGCATCGAAGTGCGCCGAGAGAATCGAACACGACCTTGTTCTTTGCGGCGACGATGAGGAGAAGGTCTCCCTCGCCGGTGCCCGTGATATCGGTGATCGCCTTCAGCTCATCCTCGGTGAGGAATTTAGCGAAGGAGGACGATACCGCGTCGGCGGCATGCTTGTACCATGCAAGTCCGCGCGCGCCGTATGTCTTGACATATTCGACGAGCGAATCGATCTCCTTGCGTGAGAAGGATGCGCCGCCGGGCACGTTGATTGCGCGCACGCTTCCGCCCTCGGCGACCGCATTCTTGAACACGGCGAACGAAGAATCGCGCACGGCGTCCGTTATGTTTATAAGCTCAAGGGCAAATCTTGTATCGGGCTTGTCGGAGCCGTAGCGCTCCATAGCCTCGTGCCACGTCATGCGTGCGAACGGTATCTCAAGCGGCATATGCATGAACTCGTCGAAAATTCGCTTGATGAAGCCCTCGTTTACCGCGATGATATCCTCCTCATCGGCAAACGACATCTCAAGGTCGATCTGCGTGAACTCCGGCTGACGGTCGGCGCGCAGATCCTCGTCGCGGAAGCAGCGCGCTATCTGAAAATAGCGGTCAAATCCCGAATACATGAGAAGCTGCTTATAAAGCTGAGGAGACTGCGGAAGAGCGTAGAACTTTCCGTGGTGGAGGCGGCTCGGGACAAGATAGTCTCTCGCGCCCTCGGGCGTGGGCTTTATAAGGCAGGGGGTCTCGATATCGATAAAGTCGTGCTCCGCAAAATAGTTGCGCGCTATGTTGGTTATCATGCTGCGCTTGATGATATTCTGCTGCATATCGGGACGGCGGAGATCGAGATATCTGTGCGCCAGACGAAGCTCGCTCTTTACGTCGCTGTTCTCAACGATCGCAAAAGGCGGGGTCTCTGCGGAGGAAAGCACCTTGAAGGCATCTACCGCGATCTCGATCTCTCCCGTGGGAAGGTTCGGATTGACCGCGCCTTCACCGCGGCGGCGCACCGTTCCGCGCGCTGCTATAACGTATTCCGCGCGCACGCCGAATGCGGCATTGAAGATTTCCTCGGAGCAGGAATCGTCGAAGGCAAGCTGAACGATTCCGGTGCGGTCGCGAAGATCTATGAAGATCAGGCTTCCGAGATCGCGCTGACGCTGAGCCCAGCCGAGCACCGAGACCCTTTCTCCGATATTCGCCGCACTCAGCTCGAGCGCGTAATGAGTTCTCTTGTCCTCTTTGGTAAAGCTTGTATGCATAAAAGTCACCGTGCCTTTTCTAAGGCATCCTTTCTCTTACAAATCAGTTTTGCGTATCAATGCGGCTAAGCGCGGATCGGTCTGCCGGGACCGAGAACCGAAAGCAGATCGCAGAGATCGTCCGTCACCGTATCGGCTCCC
>URSW01000114.1 GCA_900550625.1 uncultured Eubacteriales bacterium | reverse complement strand
GAACGCGGGCTCGGGCTCGGAAACGTCAAAATGGACGATATCCCGAATCTGCACGAATACAAGCGCGAGGCGCTGAGAAAGTTCTGCTCAAGCAATCCGAAGAAGAAATACCGCACCACGGTAGGTCTTCCGATGGCGCTCGGCATGTATGAGCTTCTGCCTCTCTGGTACAGTATCTTTGATGAGCTGGGATACAAAGTAATACTTTCCGAAGTATCCACCAAATCGACATACGAAAAAGGACAGTTCTCGATTCCCTCCGACACCGCATGCTACCCCGCAAAACTTATGCACGGTCATATCGAAAGCCTTATCGAGCAGGGCGCCGAGTACATATTCTACCCCTGTCTCACTTACAATATCAACGAAAAAGCCGGAGACAACCACTACAACTGTCCTATAGTCGCTTACTATTCCGAGCTTCTCCAGGCAAATATGCCCTCGCTGAAAAAAGCAAAATTCCTTTACCCGTACATCAACATAAACAACAGACGTGAAATGGCTAAAGGTCTGAAGCGTTTTCTCGACGACAATGTCGGATCGTTCCCGCTCAAGGAGATCCGACGTGCTATCGACCGCGGATTCAACGAATACGAGAAATATATGGCGGGAGTTCGCGCCGAGGGAGAACGCGCGCTGAAATTTGCACGCGAAAACGGAAAACGCATAATGATCCTTGCGGGACGTCCGTATCATATCGATCCCGAAATAGGGCATGGAATCGACCGTCTTGCCTGCTCGCTCGGATTCGTCACGGTGAGCGAGGACAGCATCTGCCATCTTGCCGAGCCGCAGTTTGTTCATGTGCTGAATCAGTGGACGTATCACACAAGGCTTTACCGTGCCGCAAAATATGCAAGCTGTCACGACGACACCGAGCTTGTTCAGCTTGTTTCTTTCGGCTGCGGAATCGACGCAATTACGACAGACGAGGTGCGTTCGATCCTCGAGGGCGGCTCAAAGCTCTACACGCAGATCAAAATCGACGAGATCACGAATCTCGGCGCGGTCAGAATACGTCTGCGCAGCCTCATCGGTGCGCTCGACGAGCGAAAAATGACGAAAGGAGCGGAAAATGGATAAGACATACATAGAATTCACGAAAGAAATGCGCAAGGATTACACCATTCTTATTCCGATGATGCTCCCCATGCATTTCAAGCTGATACTGAACGTATTCCGATCCTTCGGATACAAAATGGAGCTTCTGGAGACAACGGGAAAGCAGATCGCTGACTGCGGACTGAAATATGTGCATAACGACACCTGCTACCCCGCAATACTTGTTATCGGTCAGTTTATAGATGCCATACAGAGCGGAAAATACGATCCTCACAAAACCGCGCTGATGCTTTTCCAGACCGGCGGCGGATGCCGTGCGTCCAATTACATTTCTCTTTTGCGCAAAGCGCTTGCCAAAGCCGGATACGGATATGTGCCTGTAGTCTCATTCAGTCTTGCAAATATTGAAAAGCATTCCGGATTCAAACTCACGCTGCCGATGCTTCACAGAATGGCGTATGCCCTTCTCTACGGCGATCTTTTGATGTCGCTCAAGAATCAGTGCCGTCCGTATGAGATCGTCGCGGGATCGACGAATGAGCTTTGTGAAAAATGGACCGAAATACTTACTGCCGAAATGGCAAAGGGCGGTAAAGTATCGTATTCGCTTATCAAGGAGAACTACCTTAAGATAATTGCCGATTTCAACGATCTTCCGAGGCGGAAGGAAAAGCGGGTAAAGGTAGGTATAGTTGGAGAAATATACGTCAAATATTCACCTCTCGCAAACAACGATCTTGAAGATTTTCTTATTGCGGAAGGCGCCGAGCCCGTGGTTCCGGGACTTCTTGACTTCTTCATGTACTGCGTATTTGACAATCTGCGTGATACCGAGCTTTACGGAACCGGAAAATTCAAGGAGCCGTTCATCCGCGCGGTCTACCGCTTGCTCCTGAGAAAGCAGTCCGACCTAATAAAGGTAATTTCCGAAAATTCCGATTTTGCTCCGCCCACTCCGTTCTCCCATACTTCAACACTCACAAAGGGTTACATAAATACGGGAGCCAAGATGGGCGAAGGATGGCTTCTCACCGCCGAAATGATCGAGCTTTCGCAATCCGGTGTAAAAAACATCGTGTGCGCACAGCCGTTCGGATGTCTGCCGAATCACATTGTCGGCAAAGGAATGATGAAGCCGATCAAAGAAAAAAATCCCGATGTAAACATTGTTGCGATCGACTATGACGCAGGTGCAACGAAGATCAATCAGGAAAACCGTCTCAAGCTTATGCTTGCAAATGCGGTAATCGAAAACGAGGAAAGCTCCGCCGAAGGCGCAAAAGAAGAGATTTTCGTTTGATTTCTGTTTTCCTTCAATTGTCGGAAGCCTTTAACCTACGGTCTCAGGCTTATCGAAAATCTGAAATATAAACGGAAGCCGCCGGGGTTTGCCGGCAGCTTCCGTTTTCAATGACAAAAAACGCAGAGCGTATAACTTCTACGCCCTGCGTTTTATTTTTCTTCATTTGCAGATTTATGCATTTGTCGATTCGCGTCGATTTCTGCATTCGCAGATCACGATGCGGTTTTAACGTGCTCACCGCTTTTTTCTGCAATCGCGGAATTTCAGTCCGTTTTTTCAAGAATGTTCGTGAGCCTGCAAAAATCGGCAGTTGAGAGGCGCTCGCCACGGATATCCGGTCTGAAGCCGCACTGTTCAAGCGCGGACGACGTTTTTTCTTTCGAATAAATCCCCGCAAGAGAATTGGCAAGTGTCTTACGTCTCTGCGCGAATGCCGCCGCAATAACTTTTTTTACGTTTGCCGCAAATCTTTCGCATTCCGCGTGATCTGTCGGAGCGTCCGGATATACCGAATACAGTCCGTTCTCGTGCGGAATAAATCTCATAACAGCAGATTTGACAGACGGTGCCGGATAGAAGTTCCCTGCCGCCACGGTGAAAAGCTTTTCCGCTTTTGCCGAAAGTCCGATGGACGCCGTAACCGAACCGTTATCTCCCGCGCTTTCCATCGAGCATATCCTGTCTGCGACCTCAAGCTGAACCATAAATGTCATTGACGATATCGGCATTGCTTCGGACACGGGAAACGACTCAAACAGCTTCATTATGATCGGTGTAGTAATATAGTACGGAAGATTCGCGCATACGCTTACGTCATATCCCGAGAAATGCTCACGGAAAAATTCGGCTACGTCGATCGTCATAAAATCCGCAGAAACCACGGTGACATTATCATAGTCTCCGAGGGTTTCATCAAGAAGAGGAAGAAGCCCCCGGTCTATCTCAACGGCGACCACACGGTCGAACCGCTCGCAAAGCGACGATGTAAGCGCCCCTATTCCGGGACCTATCTCCAACGCCGCGCACGGGCGCGACCGTACCGCACTGTATGAGCTTTCCGCAATTCTCTCCGGAATATCCGGATTTATAAGAAAATTCTGTCCGAATCCCTTCTGCGGAGCAAGACCGTAACGGTCAAGCAGCGCACGCACTTCGCGTGGATTGCAGAGATCCATCAGAATGCGATCTTCTCGGCAATGTACGCCGAAAGCTCGGTTATCGGTATTCTGACCTGCTCCATTGTATCACGGTCACGAACCGTAACGGCACCGTCGGTTTCGGAATCAAAATCGTAAGTGATGCAGAACGGCGTACCGATCTCATCCTGTCTGCGATAACGCTTGCCGATCGAGCCCGCCTCGTCGAAATCAACCATAAAGTCCTTGGTGAGAGAACGGAATACCTCCGCTGCCTTATCGGAAAGCTTCTTGGAAAGCGGAAGCACTGCCGCCTTATAAGGAGCAAGCGCCGGGTGGAGATGAAGCACTACGCGGGTATCGTTCTTTTCTGCATCGACTACTTCTTCATCATATGCATCGATCAGGAAAGCAAGAGCTACGCGGTCGGCGCCGAGCGACGGCTCAATAACGTAGGGAATATACTTCTCGTTCGTATCGGGATCGAAATATTCCATGGATTCGCCGCTCTCGTTCTGATGTGCGGTAAGGTCGAAGTTCGTGCGGTCGGCAACGCCCCAGAGCTCGCCCCAGCCGAACGGGAACAGGAACTCAAAGTCGGTAGTCGCATTGGAATAGTGCGACAGCTCTTCTTTTTCGTGATCGCGGAGACGCAGATGCTCCTCGGTCATGCCGAGAGAAAGGAGAAAGCTCTTGCAGTAGCTGCGCCAATAATCAAACCACTTGAGATCCTCGCCGGGCTTGCAGAAGAATTCAAGCTCCATCTGCTCAAACTCACGGGTTCTGAAGGTGAAGTTTCCGGGAGTAATTTCATTTCTGAAGGACTTACCGATCTGGCATACTCCGAACGGAAGCTTACGTCTCGATGTGCGGAGTATGTTCTTGAAATTAACGAATATTCCCTGAGCGGTCTCGGGACGGAGATAAAGCTCAGTGGTGGAATCCTCGGTGACACCCTGGAACGTCTTAAACATCATATTAAACTTGCGGATGCCGGTGAAATCACTCTTTCCGCATCCGGGGCACGGAATCTTATGCTCAATAATATAATCGGTCATCTCATCGTTTGAGAGCGCCTCGACCGTCATCTGTATGCCGTTTGCGGCGTTCCAATCCTCGATAAGCTTATCCGCACGGTGACGCATTTTGCAGGCACGGCAGTCGATCAGCGGATCGTTGAAGTTCACGACGTGACCGCTCGCAACCCATGTGCGGGGATTCATAAGGATCGCCGCATCAAGTCCGAGGTTGAATTCGGACTCCTGAACGAACTTCTTCCACCACGCGCGCTTGACGTTATTTTTGAATTCAACACCGAGCGGACCGTAATCCCAAGAGTTTGCAAGGCCGCCGTAAATTTCGCTTCCGGGAAAAATGAAGCCTCTGTTTTTGCAGAGAGCAACTATCTTGTCCATCGTTTTTTCTGAATTTGAAATCATTGATTTGTCATCCTTTCGGTTTTATTCTTTATCCGGATCTGCCGGAAGTTTGTACTTGTAGAACATTGTGGTTCCGTCCGTAAGGCTCGGCGCAAAATATTCGCCCGTATACTTTCCTGGAAACTCAAGGTCGGTAACGGTGAATCTGAGGAAAGCGGCAAGAAGCTCTTTCTTTTTTGCAAATACAGGCACGTCCATATTGGTGTTTATTTTTCCGTCGTCATAAAGCTCTCGTGAAAATTCGTCGTAATCCGTATAAATGCTGCTTTCCGAGAAAACAGAATCAAGCTCGGACGACGTAAGAGATGCCAAACGTGCAAGAAAGCCTTTTGCAATCTGAAATTCAAGGTCGCATCTTTCTTCAACGCCGTTTTCATAATTTTCAAACAGAAGGAGCGCCGTTATATTTGTATCGTTGACGGTGACAGTGCCCGCTCTTACCGCGACATCGTAGTTTGTTCTCGTCTTTCTGTCGTTTTCGTCTGTCACCGCCTCGGTCTCTTCGACCGATTCGGACTCGGTTGTACCATCAGTCTTATCCGAGCCGTCCTTTGAGGTTGCGGAATCTTTTTTCTCGGTTTCGGGCGGAAGTACGGTGGTCACATCTCCGAGAAGTCCCGAAGCAGTTCCGTACACGGCGCCGTTTGAATAGATATCCGTTGCAAGATCAACCGTAAACTCCCCTACTCTCTTGATTATCTCGGGAGCCTCGGTTACATTCATGAAGTAAAAGTAATCGATCGAGATTCCGGTAAGCGCGCTGACCTTTTCAACGAAATACTGTTCCCCGAAGCAATAATAAAGATCTCCGAGAAGCTTATATCCCGCCGAGGTGAACACTCTCGTACCCGACGCGAGAGGCGTCACGG
>URSW01000113.1 GCA_900550625.1 uncultured Eubacteriales bacterium | reverse complement strand
GACGATCTCCGATATCTGTGATATCTGCGCGGGAGTTATGCCGTCGGATTTAACGATAATGTTTGCGCTGTCTCCGGATATCACCGCGACGCATGCCTCGAAGCCCTTTGATTTCACAAGCGTCTCGATGTTGGCTTCATTCTCAACGTCTTTTGCGATCTTATTGATCTCCGCCTGCGCCTCGCTCTTCACCTCGGCGACCGCGCTCTCGCTGTTTATAACACCGTTAAGCACCTCGATCGCTTCATCCCTCGCCTGAGTTCTCGACAGCACCATCTGCGAGAAGTAATCCTCCCCGCCCGTTTTTTCATCAGTGCCGCTTTCGGTGCTGTTTTCGCCGCTCTTCACCGCAGACAGATTGCTGAGATCGACGGCGGGGGATTTTTTCGTATCCTTTGCCGCGCCCCACAGGATAAAGTTGAGCATGACGGCGATCCCTATCACGAGCACGGACGATGCAATTATGATCGTCTTCTTCCCTATCTTCTTGTACAGTCCCACCGCCTTTTCCTTGATTTCAGCCATATTGATCTTCATTTCGCACCCTCTCTTTCGTACAGGAAGAACCGTATGTTCTTTCCTATCTGCGTTTTTTATGTACTATATTCTATTTGAAGCAGCCCGGTAATATGACTGCTCTTTTATTTTCCTCCGCCGACCGCTATCCGGTTTGACGAAATGCCGAGCGACGATGAAAGAAGCTCCGTCACGTTTTTTCTGACCTGCGCGCTCTCACCTCCGCTTACCACAACGGCAACCCCGCGGATTTCCGGATATTTCTCGCCGAGTCTGAGCGCATCCGACGACGAAGGATATTCCACCGAATTCTCGCCCGATCTGTCATCCGTTTTCGCTCTCGAATTCGAGGCATATATTTCTTCGGTGCCCCCGTCAAGCGTAACGAGCGCCTTCGCCGAATTGATCCCGTCAAGCGACAGGCAAAGCTCCTCTATCCTCCGTTCAAGCTGCAACTCATATTCGAGCTTCCCGGCGATAGCGCTTTTTCCGTCGTCTCCACCGGAATTCTCCTTTGAGGAAAGCACGCCGCCCGCGATTATAAGCGCGATTCCCGCCGCAATCGCCGCCGCGATTATAAGATTTTTCTTTCCGAACAGCTTTTCGGTATTCATCTCACCATCTCCCGCAAATATTATTTCACACTCACCGTACACGGCGAGCCGATAAGCTCCGAAGCGAATTTTCCGATTTCGGAGATGTTCCGTCCGTCTCCGATGCGGTCATCCTCCGAAATAACTATATCGGCGCGCACGATCTGCACCGCGGACACATCCGACATATCGAGGGTTAAAGTCACGCTGACCGCCTCGTGCGCAAGTCCGAATTTCGCGGCGACGGCTTTTCCGATGCTCTCCGATACCGCCGCCGCGGCGCTCGAGCTGCGGAGCTCGTCAAATCCGCCGCCGCTGTCTGAGGCAGCGCCGACCTCGCCTATCACGCCGGAGAAAAAATCCGTGATCATGTCCGATGTGCGCTCCGCCGATGAAAGAAACGACATGACGGGTGAAAGCATGACGAGGAGCACGGCAACGGAGCATATGTATTTCACGGCACCTCCGCCGTTCTTTTTATCGGGAGCGGCGGCGGAAACGATTCCCGCAAGAAGAAACGCGCACAAAATATCTCTTACATAATCCGTATTACCGCCTCCTATCCTCTCATTGCCAGAGATGACCGAACGAACATGGTGAACGCCGCTATAAACATCACCGCCTCGGAAAGCGCAAATGCGATCAGCAGGGTGACGTTTGAGCCGAGCTCCGAAAAGAGCGCCCCTTCTCCGTCCGGCGAGACCGAAAGCGACACATATTTGCAGATAAACATGACCGCTCGATTCAAAACGAGCGTGACAAGGGTCGGCACCACAAGAAGCACCACGCAGATTATCGCTCCCGTGCCGCACACCGTTTTTATAAACGAGAGAGACGCGGCAAGCTGTGTCATGCTTTCGGAGACCGCGCCGCCGACGATCGGCACGAAGCTTCCCACCGCAAATTGAACGGTACGCATGGCGGCTCCGTCCGCCGCGTTTCCTACGTTGAGCCTGAGAGAAAAAACGAAGGAAAAAACACTCATCGAAAGCGCGCACACAAATCCGGCAAAGTTTCTCAGCGACGCAGCGACCGCCTGAGCGTTTTTCTGCCCGGTCATGCATGAAACGGCGGAAAGGACGAATGCAATCCTCACGGCGGGCAGCAGCAGAGACGAAAGAAGATTCTGTGCAAGGGTAACGAGTACGGCGAAAGCGGAGGAGCTTACCGCCGCGCTCGTCACGCTCCCCGACGACAAATAAACCGCACTGATTGCCGGAATAAATGCGTTCATCATAGAGCACAACCGTGAAGAATAGTCGCAGAGTACATTTATAACGCTGTCCTGCGTTCTCATTACCGTTAATATTATCGCGCCTCTGACGATGTACGAGTACAGCGGAAGAAGCTTCGGAGAGTCGAGCGGGGTCTGCATCAAACGGTAAAGAGAGGCAAGAAGCACGGCTCCCAAAAGGACGGAAAGCGTGCCGAGCGACGGCATGAGCTTTTCACGAAGGGTCTGTGCGAGAAATCCGCCCGCATCGGATAGAAGTTTGTCCGCGGCATCGGGTGAAAAAACATTCCCCGCGCGGCTGCGTATATCGTCGGGAACCGCCTCTTTGAAATTTCCGTACAGCTCATCGGTATCCGCCGTGCTTTCCTCCTCCGGCGTGTACACAAAATACTTCGCACAAACGGTATCACTGAAAAGAATCGGCAATGCGGCGCAAAGCAGAACGGGAATCATTATTTTCACGAAAAATCTTTTCATATAAACATCCGTTTTAATCCTTCGCATTTACGTTTCAGATAAGCTTCATGCAAAGCGCGATAAGCTCGGCGGTAAGCGGCAGGCTGAGCGCGATAAGCTCGGCTTTTCCTATAAGCTCCGGCGCGCTGTGCCGCCTTTTCGGAATCGAGATCGCGGCAGACTCCCGCCACGAATGAGGTCAGGCACGAAATGCCGAGCGCCTTTAATATATATCCGCTGTACTTTCCGAAGGAGGTATCCTCGGCGACCGAAATACAGTATTTCACCGTATCCGAGGTACGGTAAACAAAAAACGCAAATGCGGCGACCGTCACGCCCGTTCCCACTATTGCGTATGTCAAAGCGGAGTTTTCCCTGACGATCGCGCAGATCAGCGCGGAAATGAGGAACACCCCCAAAAGTGCTGCTATCTCCATATCAGAACCCGAAAACCGAACGAAGATTTGAGATCAGACCGGACATTTCGTCAAGCAGCAGCACCATCACCATTATAACTCCGGCGACTGACACGAGCATCGCCTGCTCGTCCCGCCCGGCGCGGCTGAGTATCTGACACGCCACCGTCACAAGTAAGCCTATTCCCGCAATTTTCAGAATCAGTGCAGTTTCCATAGATCGTTTCGCCCTTCGGGCTGTCCTTTCCTTCGGCAAAATGCCGTGCTTTCATATAAACAGGATCGCAATCGCCGTCCCCGCAAGAAGCGCCGTCATGCTTCTCACCTTTGCAGTCCGCGAATATTCACTCTTCTCCTCCTCAAGGCGCGCGCCAAAGCGCTCGCCGTAAGACGCGCACATTCTGACCTCCGCGTCCGAATAGCCTTTTCCGAGAAGAGCGAAAAATTCACGAAAGAGCCTCTTATCATCATCGCAGAGGGAAAGTTCGCCGACGGCGCTTTCCGGATCACGAGTGAGCGAGTCGGCAAAGTGCGCCCGACGCTCTCCGAATTTTCCGAAGGAACGCATCACATCGGGAAGAGGGGTCGAAAAATACCCGATCTCGCGGCTGACATGCGCGATAAACTCCGTGATCATGTTCAAGTCCGCAATTTTCTCCTTCGCTCTTGCGTTTTTTTCGGCTGCCGCCGCCGTGAACGCTCCGATAACGATAAGCGCCCCCAAAAATCTCATTGCAAGCGGTATCACGGCTTTTTTATTCTTCTCACATCGGCAACAAAGCTGCCTTTGTCCTGCGCGAGAAGCCCGTAATACGTCCCGAAAACTCCCGCGCGGAAAAGACCCGCAAGCGGCTCTTCGGTCATAAGCGGCTGAGCGGACGATGCGTGAGCCGATGCCGCAACGCAGATTCCAGAATTATGCGCCTGAAGGATTGCCTCCGCGTCGTCTCGGTCGGCAATTTCGTCGCATATTATCACCTGTGCGCCGAGCGTGCGTTTTGCGATCTCGATCCCTTCGGCGCGCGGATATCCGCCGAGAACGTCGATTATGCCGATCCCCTCGATTCCCGGCGAAAGCTCGTATCTCGTATCGACAAGCGCCACACGCCGCGCCCTCTTCCCTGTCGCGAGACGTGCGGCAAGCTCGCGCAGCAGCGTGGTCTTGCCCATTCCGGGGACCGACCAAACGAGAATTCCTCTCGAAAAGTCATCCTCCGCCATTATTTCATACGCGCGGTCGGCGCATCCGATAACTCGCTCGGGAATGCGGATATTCAGCGAAGATATATCCGTAACCGACTGTATTTCTCCGCCGCGCACGACGGCTCTTCCGCATACGCCGACGCGGAAGCCGCCGCGTGCGGCTATGTATCCCGAGCATATCGTATCGGCATGGGAATAAAGCGAACTCTCGCAAAAGGTGCGCACACTCTCTTCAAGCTCCGCCTCCGTCGCACTTATCCCGAGTACAATGTTCTCTCCTCTTATCGTAAGCGATGCGGGGGAGCCCTTTCTAAGGCGAATCTCGTTTATTCTTCCGCCGTAAAGCGATGCGGTGTTCCTGCACGACTCCGCGATTCTCGGCGGCAGCTTTTCAAGCGCTCTCTTTGTCATTTCGGATCCTGTCATTTTTTCTCCTTACCTCACGGTACCGAATCCCTTGTCCGCGATTTTTTCTATGTAATATATATTCGGACAAGCGGAATTTATGACGTAAAGCGAAAAAGCATCTCCGCCGATTCAAAAATCAATGCCGCAGCGCAAAAGAGCCTCCCGTCCATTCTGACGGGAGGCTCTGCATGCTGTTAAAATATCGGGGGAATGTTATCTCATCTCGGTTCCGTCGGAAAGCATAAGCTTCTTTCGCATAACCGAATACGGCTCGTTAAATCCGAGTTTTTCGGCGATGGCTTTTGCGATGTACACGGGGTTCAGATAACGGCCGTCGGCTGCGTTTGCCGTGAATACTACGGTGAGTGCGCCGTCCTGCTCGGACACTTCAAGAGTTCCGATATACTGAGTTATATCGGTTTCGTGTTCGCCGCTCTTCGATCGCTTCATCATGATGACGGGAGATTTAAAGAGTTCGTTCACCTCTTCGGCAATCCCGGGGCGACTCGACGAATATGCAATCTCGTATTCGCCCCACTCGATCTCCTTGAGCTTATGCTCGGCGGTAAATACTTCTATTATCCGCATTCCGTCGGGCATAAGAGGCGCAAGCTTTTTGAAGATCTCCGCATCACTTGCTTCTCCCGCAAGGCGGAAATCCATAATCTCGCGTTCGCCGCCGCATCCGACCGAGAGAGAGGACGCGAACACAAGGTGCGGACGCGGATTGAAGCCTTCGGTATACCACACCGGCAGACCCGAGCGCACAAGCTGTCTGATCATAAACTTTGCGAGATCGAGATGTCCGATATAGACCATCGGACCTTCCTTTGCAAATCTGACGCGCACCGTCCGGCCGGGCTTTATTTTCTCTGCGGGTGCGTCGAGCGTCGGAACATACGATGTGTTTTTCGGAACAAACGGCTTGGCGATATCTTCCTTTTTCGGTTCGGGATGTCCGGGACAATAGCGGCGCATTCTCCCGCCCACCCCTGAATCCCTTTCACTTCCGGG
>URSW01000112.1 GCA_900550625.1 uncultured Eubacteriales bacterium | reverse complement strand
CTCTCAATTGCTACTCTTTTTTTGATACTGTAACATATCTATTGTAATCGTACATCTGCTGCCGAAAACAGTGCGTTTATCAGTTGACAATGAGTGCGCACTGTGTTAAAATAAATACGATGCGGATGTGGCGGAACTGGCAGACGCGCCGGTCTTAGGAACCGGTCCTTACGGGTGCAGGTTCGATCCCTGTCATCCGCACCAAAAATCCGAAGGTCGTGACTTTCGGATTTTTTTATCGAAGTCGGAAACCATCGGTGAATTCGGCACAGATGTTCAGAAAAAAGCTTTGGCTTCGGGCAGCAAGCAAAGCGCCCTGCCTGAAAAATCCTGCTTCGCTCGGCTCGATAGCGATTCAAATTCTTTTTCGAGGTATGCGATATGACTTTTATTCAGCATTACGATTCGCCGTTCGGTGATATTTTACTTGCGGCGGATGACATCGGATTGACCGGACTGTGGTTTGACGGAGCAAAATATTATGCCGATAATCTGCCCGAAAAACACGCTGCAAATGAAACTCCGATCCTCGCGGAAGTCAGACGTTGGCTTGATATCTACTTTGACGGCAGGAAACCCGATTTCACGCCGCCGCTTAACCCGATTGGCTCTCGGTTCCGTAAGGACGTATGGGAGATACTTTTGCAGATTCCGTACGGTCAGACCGTGACTTACGGCGATATAGCGTGGAAGCTTGCCGAAAAGCGGGGACTTGCCCGGATGTCCGCGCAGGCTGTGGGCGGCGCGGTCGGGCACAATAAAATTTCCGTCATTATTCCTTGTCATCGGGTCGTCGGTACAAACGGCAGCCTGACCGGATATGCGGGCGGCATTGACAAAAAGATCAGGCTGCTTGAACTTGAGCATGCCGATATGAGCCGCTTTTTCGTTCCGACAAAAGGAACGGCACTGTAATCAGCGGGAAACGGCGGAACAGTGAGACAAAGTACTGTAAAAAGAAAGTTGAACCATGTATAACACAGAAACCATAGAAAGATTCATTGATCTTACTCCGAAGAACGATCTTCGCACGCAGACAAAAGCGGCATGGGGATCAAATATCTTTTGGCTGCTAATCTCTCTTATCGGATTTGTGGCGGGAGGGGCAGCTTTTGCATACGGAATTATAATAATATGCTTAGGGCTGTTTGCCTCGGTTGTTTTTCAGATAAAGCGAAAAGATAAAACCGTTTACGGAGTAGTGTTTCTGTCGAGCTTTCTTTCGCTGTTGTTTGTTATTAATTTTACTTTGGCGGCGGAAATTTTTTTGTGAGCTTGCGGCGCTTCCGATCGAATTAAAGTCGGCGGCTGCGGCGGTACCGGTCATAGCAGCGTTTGCCTTCACCTTCGTTATTGACAGACGTGTTAAAAACGGTGCAATCAAAGACAGCAAGGGAACAGGGAAAAGCAATAAAGCGGCGAACTACGCAGTGTGGGGAGCGTTAGGAATATCGTTTGCCAGGCTGTTTATCGCAAAACTCAAAATGGCGAATGTAGTGTGGATCCTTGCGGTTATCCTTCTTATTGTTATGGCATCCCTTTGCAGTTTGGGTACGGCAGGCTTCCTAAAGGTTTATTACATAAATAAATATAATCTCGAAAAGTACAAAGGCTATGTCGGTCGTTACAGCGTCGGATGATTTGAAACCTGCCCGTAGCGGACGCGCTCGATATCTTTGCGGCGCCGAGGCAAAACACTTGAAGTTGTTTTACCGCGGCGTTTTTATATTTTGAGGCGTATCTTTATCGATTCTTCGAGCCTTTATTCTCGCGGAATGCATTGGGTTTACCGTTTCGGCGGCGATTAGGATTATTTTCACCTGAAAACAGATTTTTACGAAAAAATATCTTTGACTCGTCAACATGATAATTTTTTATACATTTCCGATAAAAAAGTCTATTTTCTTTTTTTCAATTGTGCAATATAATAATAACAACGACAGGAAAGGTCCTAAAAATACAGGGAGGTAAACTCAAAATGAAAAAATTTCTTGCAATAGCACTGGCGCTCGTGTTCGTTTTAGGTCTGGCTGCCTGCAGCGACAGCAAAACACCCGAAGGCGGAGACAGCAAGGAGAAAGGTGAAGTTTCCGTATTCTATTACACCTACAGTGATACATATATTTCGAGCGTCCGCTCGGCAATGGACAAGCTCCTTACCGACGCCGGAATAAAGTATCAGAACTACGACGCAAACAACAATCAGACGACCCAGACCGAGCAGGTCACAACGGCAATCGCCAAGAATTCGTCCCTTCTTATAGTCAACGTAGTTGACACCGGATCGAACGATGCGGCGCAGAACATCATTGATCTTGCAAAAGCAAAGAACATTCCCGTTATCTTCTTTAACCGTTCGGTTGAGGAGTCGGTAGTAAGCAGCTACGACAAGTGCGTATTCGTAGGAACCGATTACGAGATGGCAGGACATATGCAGGGCGAGATGGTCGGTAATTACGTTGCAGAGCATTTTGCAAATCTTGATCTGAACGGCGACGGCAAGATCAGCTACGTTATGTTCAAGGGTCAGGAAGGCAACATGGAAGCTATCGCACGCACTCAGTACGGTGTTGAGGATGCTAATGCCGTTCTTACCAAGGCAGGAAAGAACGAGCTTGTTTTCTACGATTCGGCAAACTCCAACAACTACCTCGTAGACCAGAACGGTCAGTGGTCGTCTGCGGCTGCAACGGATTATATGTCCACGATCCTTGCACAGTACAGCGAAGCCAATAATAACATGGTAGAGCTTGTCATCGCCAACAACGACGAAATGGCACTCGGCGCGATCTCGGCACTTCAGGCAGCAGGATACAACAAGGAAGGCGGAAAGGTTATTCCAGTATTCGGAGTTGACGCTACCGACGCTGCAAAAGAAGCGATCAAGAGCGGAAGCATGATCGGTACCATTAAGCAGGATGCAGACGGAATGGCGAAGGTCATCACCACTGTTACTCAGAACTTCCTCAACTCCAAATCGGTATTTGAGGGTGTCAATGCCGACGACGTAGTCGGAACATGGAGAGTAAACATTCCTTACGCAGCATACATGGGCTGATATAACTGATGATACGATGGGGCGGCGGATGTTCCGCTGCCCCATTGAAAAATAACTTCATTTCGGAAAGACGGGGGAGCCTCTATGAAAGAAAACAAAGTCGCAGAGCAGCTCACTGCGGATAATAAAAACACATCGGTGCTTCTCGAAATGCAGGATATCGAAAAAGCATTTCCGGGAGTAAAAGCACTTGATAAGGTAAATCTTACGGTTAAAGCCGGTACCGTCCATGCCCTTATGGGAGAAAACGGCGCGGGAAAGTCTACGCTCATGAAATGTCTTTTCGGAGTTTATACAAAGGACGCCGGCAAGATATTTCTCGAAGGACGGGAGATCAACTTCAAAAATTCAAAGGAAGCACTCGAAAACGGCGTTGCGATGGTGCATCAGGAGCTCAATCAGGCACTGAAGCGCAACGTCATGGACAATATGTGGCTCGGCCGTTTTCCTACGGTTGCAAAGGGGCTTCCGATCACAAGCGAAAGAAAGATGTACGATGCGACAAAGCAGATTTTCGATAAACTCGGGATCAATGTCGATCCGAGAACCGTGATGAGTAAAATGCCTGTGTCGCAGAGGCAGATGGTCGAAATTGCGAAAGCGGTTTCTTATAATGCTAAGGTTATAGTTTTCGATGAGCCTACGTCGTCCCTGACCGAGGATGAGGTGGCGCATCTCTTCAGAATAATAAATATGCTGCGCGATCAGGGCTGCGCTATAGTATACATTTCCCATAAGATGAAGGAGATCCTCGAGATATCCGATGAGGTCACGATAATGCGCGACGGAAAATGGATAGCCACAAGGGAATCGAAGGATCTTACGACAAACGAGATCATAAAGCTTATGGTCGGACGCGAGCTGACCAACCTTTATCCTCCAAAATCAAATGTGCCGGGCGACGTGCTGCTTGAGGTCGACGACCTTAGCGCGGAGTACTCCAAACTCAGAGACGTATCCTTCAAAGCACATCGCGGAGAGATAATCGGTGTCGCGGGACTTGACGGCTCCGGGCGCACAGAGCTTCTTGAAAATATTTTCGGTACGGCGACACGAAGGAGCGGCACGCTGACGCTTGACGGAAAGCGTATAAAGAACAGAAGTGCAAGGGAATCGATAAAAAACGGTTTTGCACTTCTCACCGAGGAAAGACGCGCGACGGGAATTTTCGGTATTCTGAATATCCGCGACAACGCAACGATTTCGAGCCTCGGAAAGTGCAGTAGCGGACCGTTTCTCAGTAAAAAGAAAATGAAAAAAAGCACCGATTGGTGCATAAAGGCGATGAACGTAAAGACTCCGAATCAGGAGACTAAAATACGTTCTCTCTCCGGCGGAAATCAACAGAAGGTCATTCTCGGGCGTTGGCTGCTCACCGATCCGACGGTGCTGCTTCTCGACGAACCCACGAGAGGAATAGACGTCGGGGCAAAATATGAGATATATCAGCTTATCATTGACCTTGCCGCAAGGGGCAAAACAGTCATAATGGTTTCGTCGGAGATGCCGGAACTTCTCGGTGTGTGCGACCGGATACTTGTAATGTCCGGAGGACGGCTTGCCGGTGAAGTCGATGCGAAAACGGCGACCCAGGAAGACATTATGACACTTGCAGCGCAATATGCGTGAACGGAGGAAAAAACTAAAATGTCTGCTGAAACTTCAACAAAAAGAAAAAATCGCCTGTCGGTTTGGATCGATGATTTCAAAGCCAAATCTCCCGCAGACCGTCGGCGAGTCATCACGGATATGCTTTTCAACAATGCCATGTACATGATCATATTGATAGCGATCGTGTACATAGCAATTCGCGTTCCCGCATTCCTGTCACGCTCGTCGATCATCAACATCATCTCGCTTACCGCGGCAAAGCTTCCGATCGCGCTCGGCATAGGCGGTGCGATAGTGCTTACCGGAACCGATATATCGGCGGGACGCTGCGTCGGACTTACGGCATGCATCGCGGCATCGCTGCTTCAGATGACGACATACGGCAAGAAGATATTCCCGAATATCGGGGTAATGCCCTTGTGGCTCGTGCTTCTCTGCGTTATTGCAGTCGGAGCGCTTATTGGATTCGTAAACGGATTCTTTGTTGCGAAGTTCAAGCTTCATCCGTTTATAGTTACCCTCTCGACACAGCTTATCGTGTTCGGCGTCGTGCTGATGTACCTTATGCTCGGCGGAAACAACGGACAGACCTTGTCCGGACTTGATCCGTCTTATACAGACTTTGTGCGCGGAACACTGTTTACGGTCGGCGGAGATGCCGTTCCGAAATATGTTCTGTATGCGGTGATTCTTACCGCGATCATGTGGGTAATATGGAATAAGACCAAGTTCGGCAAGAATATGTTTGCGGTCGGTTCAAATGAAGAGGCTGCGAATGTCTCCGGCGTAAATGTTTTCTGGACTATCGTTCTGGTCTTTGTGCTGGCGGGAGCAATGTACGGAATCACCGGATTCATTGAGGGTGCAAGAATCGCATCGTGCTCCGCTAATACCGGACTGAACTATGAGTCCGACGCTATAGCAGCGTGCGTTATCGGTGGCGTGTCCTTTGTAGGCGGTACCGGAAAGATAAGCGGTATTGTGGTCGGAGTATTTCTCCTTCAGATCATATTTGTCGGACTCAACTTCCTTTCCGTAGATGCAAATATGCTTTATGTAATTAAGGGCTTAATTATTCTGGTTGCCTGCGCAATTGATATGCGCAAATATTTAGCCCGTAAATAAACGGTTTAACTTTTAAAGGCAAGGTGATTGTAAGTGGAAGGCACAG
>URSW01000111.1 GCA_900550625.1 uncultured Eubacteriales bacterium | reverse complement strand
AACCAGCCGCTCGGCTTGTGCGGGAGGCGCGCTCTCCGTAAAATCGGGGCGGTTCCCTCTCCTGCATGATGCGAGAAGCGTAAAATTCGGAACGACGGCGATATCTCCGCCGATGTCCGTCACGCTTCTGTTCATTTTTTCGTTTTCGTCCCCGAATATTCTCATTTTCACGATCTTTGCGGAAAGGACATCGGCGTCCCTCTCGGTATCTCCGTCTGCCACTCCGACAAGGACGAGAAGCCCCTTGCCCTGTTCAAACACCGTTTTGCCTTCCACCGTCATTGAACACGAAATTACCCTTTGAATTACTGCCTTCATTTAGCTCTCCGTTCGCCGTCTGCGGCGTTCTGACCGAATCCGTTTTTCTCCGCGCCGGATCAGCCGTTGAAGCCGCGGACAACGCTCGTCACTCCGGGGATGCTTTTCAGGCGCGAAACTATGGAATTGTAATGCTCCGTATCCTTACATCCGACGGATATGTTTATAAGCACGTCGGAATCTGAGCATATCTTTGTGTTAAGCTGAGTTATTGCAACCCTCATTGACGCAAGCGCGGACGAAATGTCGGCAATAAGCGACATGGAGTTTTCGGCATATATCTGCACGACCGCCTCAAAAAGCTTGCCCGACGAGGATTTTATCTCGGCCTTATCCCATTCGGCGTGCACCCAGCGGTTAAAGAATTCGTTCGATTTCATTCCCGCGATCACGTTGGGGCAGTCGCGCTTATGGATCGATATTCCGTACCCCTTCGTTATATAGCCGATGACGCTGTCACCGGGAAGCGGATTGCAGCATTTTGCGAATTTGACCTCGCATCCTGCCTGACCGTCAACGATTATACCGCCCGTCGAATATCTCTTCGACGGCTTTGTGACAATCTGCTCGGGCTGGGGCTGTACTACCTCCTCGACCTTTACCACGCGGTCAAACTCATCGCGGAGCTTTGAAGCGATCTTCGCCACCGCAAGTCCGCCGTATCCGATCGCGTTGAACAGATCGTCGGTCTCCTGCATTCCCACGCGGCGCGCAACCGCAGAAACGATCTCGTTTTTCTGATCCTCCGTAGCTTTTCTCGGATATCTGAGGAATTCCCTCTCGATCTCGGCACGTCCGACCTCGATATTCTCGGCTCGCTTCTCGCGCTTGAACCACTGACGTATCTTGTTTCTCGCCTCGGAGGTCTTGACGATCTTGAGCCAGTCGCGGCTCGGTCCGTGCGACGCGGACGAGGTAAGGATCTCGACGATCTCTCCGTTCTGCGGAATCTTGTCTATCGGCACGATCATTCCGTTTATCTTTGCGCCGATCATCTTATTTCCGACCTCGGAATGGATCGCGTATGCGAAGTCGATTATGGTGGAGCCCTGCGGCAGCGCGATAACGTCGCCCTTCGGAGTGAACACGAAGGTCTCGTCATTGAAGATATCGTTCTTCAGCGCATTCATGAACTCATCGTGATCGACCGTGTCGTTTTCGGTATCGACAAGCTTCGATATCCATTCAAGCTTCTTATCTATCTCTTCGCGGCTGCGCTCGCCGGATTTATATTTCCAATGCGCGGCTATACCGTATTCGGCGATATGGTGCATTTCCTTTGTTCTGATCTGCACCTCGAACGGGATTCCGTCGCGGCCGATAACGGTCGTATGGAGAGACTGATACATATTCGGCTTAGGTGTCGAAATATAATCCTTAAAGCGTCCAGGGATGGATTTGAAAAGCTCGTGGATTATTCCGAGAGCGGTATAACATTCTATCTCGTTGTCAACGATTATGCGCAGGGCGTAGAAGTCGTATATCTCGTCAAAGCTTTTGTTCTGGTTGAACATCTTCCGATAGATCGAATATACGGTCTTTACGCGACCCTCGAGAGTATAGTTGATCTTATATTCGTCAAGCTTTTCGGATATATATGAGCGCACTTTCTCTATGAAATCCCTGTTCTGCCCGTATTTTTTCTCGATATCGCGGCTGACCTCCTCGTATCCGATGGGATCGAGATATCCGAGCGCGAGATTCTCAAGCTCCTGCTTCACTCTCTGCATACCGAGACGGTGCGCAAGCGGTGCGTAAACGTGCATCGTTTCGAGTGCCGTGATCCTCCGCTTATTCTCGGGCTTGGCGTCGAGAGTGCGCATATTGTGAAGCCTGTCGCAAAGCTTTATGAATATTACGCGGATATCCTTTGACATTGCAAGAAGCATCTTACGGATATTCTCCATATGAGCTTCTTCCTTATCCTCGATGTTGATATCCGCCATTTTTGTCAGTCCGTCCACGAGCATTGCGACCTCGGGTCCGAACTCACGCCGGAGCTCATCGAGAGTTATCCTGTCGGAGCAGTCCTCGATCGTATCGTGGAGAAACGCCGCGCAGATTGAGTCCGTATCGAGTCCGAGAGAGAGCGCGATCTCCGCAACGGCAACCGGGTGAACGATGTACGGCTCGCCGGAATTGCGCTTCTGCCCCTCATGGAGCTTTTTTGCGCAGAGGTAAGCGCGCAGTATCTTATCGATATCGTAATTCCTGCCTGACGCTTCGATTACAGTCAGCAGCTTTTCAACATATCCGTATTCTTCTTTTGTAAGATCTTCTTTAGTCATGGTATTTTCCTCTTTCCGCCTCGGCGGACATCATCCGCACCCTTCAGTCATGCGATACGGCGCGGTATATTTCCGACTTTTCAAGGCTCGTTTTCCGATCCGGGAGCTCCGATGAAAAACGGTATATCTCACGTGAGTCCGCAGGCATCTTTATCCCGAGAAAGCCGAGCTCGAAGAATATCCTCAAAATAAGGCTCATGCGTATGTAGTCGGTATCTATTCTGTTTGCGCTGCTGAGATGAAGCAGCGCGTGTATGCTGAACACCTCATGGTGCATCTTCAGCTCGTTCTTTATCATCGTATAAACTGCGGCGACATCCTTTCTGTCAATCGTCACGTCTTCCGTTTTTTCGCCCGCGCGCACAGTCTCGGTAATGTGCCGAAGTCTTTCCCTATCACCGCTGCGTTTGCGGAGCACGGTTTCGGAGGAACTTATCTCGCGAACGATCATCTGAACGCTCTTCGTGTTTTGATACTCGTTCACATCGATATTGAAAGCGACGTCTACATGGTCTCCGGGATATATGTCAAGCTCCTCGAGTGTGCTTCTGAAGCACATTGCCGTAACGGGACGGCCGCCGCAGTCGAGAGTAAGCTTCGTATGCTTTCCTTCGCCGACAGACACTATATCAGAGACTGCCAGATCGCGTATCACAAGCAGCGGCATGGTATTCCCCGGACCGTAAGGCTCAAGCTGCGAAAACTGCTCCGCCTGCTCGAGAGTCACGTCCTCCGGCAAAAGCTCCGCATCCGCGGAAAGCACATTCTCCGCAGTATCGGAATTGATATACGCTCTTGCATATGCTTCGAGGCGGCGGCGAAGCTCGGGCAGATTCTTACGCTTTACGGTAAGTCCCGCCGCAAGCTCATGCCCTCCGAATTTTTCAAGAATGTCGCGGCACGAACTGAGAGCCTCGACAAGGTTAAGCCCCTTTACGCTCCGCCCGGAGCCTTTTCCGATATCCTCATCGGATATCTCGCCCTTATTTCCTTCGAACGAAATCAGTATCGACGGAAGCTGGTATTTTTCGGTTATTCTCGACGACACGATCCCGATAATTCCGTGGTGCCACTTTTCATCGTCGAGTATGATCATCGGGCAGTCGGAAAGATCATAGCTCTCCTCGATTTTTTCGCTTGCGGATTCGGCTATCTTATTTTCCTCCGCCTGTCTGTCACGGTTGATGTCGCAGAGCTTTCTCGCAAGGGATGCCGTCTGCGTTTTATCCTCCGAGAGGAACATATCGACCGCAATGGATGCGGACGCTATACGTCCGGCGGCATTTATCCTCGGAGCTATCGTATAGCCTATATAATTCGACGTCATATGCTTCGGAGGCGATCTTCTCGGATCACTGTTTATCGCATTCATAAGCTGCACTATAGCCTGACGCGGCGTTTTTTCGAGCATTTGAAGCCCCTGGGCCACAATGAGGCGGTTCTCATCGACGATCGGCATGACGTCGGCGACCGTGCCGATAGCGACAAGATCGAGGTGTTTTCGGCTTATTTCGATAACGCAGTCTATTGCGCTTTTCTCCGGATGCGAAAGCATATGCGCCGCGCATATAAACTTGAAGGCAACTCCGACTCCGGCAAGCTCTTTGAAAGGATACGGGCAGTCCTGTCTGCGCGGGTTTATGACCGCGTATGCCTCAGGCAGTTCTCCGTGGCACTCATGGTGATCCGTTACCACAAGATCGATGCCGCATTCCTTTGCGGTCTTTGCCTCATCCACCGCGGTTATTCCCGTATCAACGGTAACTATGAGCGTGACCCCTTCGGCGGCAAGCTCTCTGACCCGCTCTGCCGACATGCCGTATCCTTCCGCGCTTCTGCTCGGAATGTAGTACCCGACATCGCACCCAATCTCGCGAAGATACATATAAAGAATGCTGACCGAGGTGACTCCGTCAACATCGTAATCCCCGTAAACGACCGTTTTCTCGTGCTTTTCGGCGGCGCTGAGTATACGCTCCGCTCCGAGCTTCATGTCCTTCATGAGAAACGGATCGTGGAACATCTCCGTTTCCTTCGAAAGAAATCTCTTTACCTCGTCCGGTGTTCTGTAACCCCTGTCGTACAAAATTCCCGCGGTCGGGAGAAAAAGCCCGACCTCTTCTGCGATGTCCCGTACCGCTTTCACGGATCTTATCCGTTCGGCAGACATACTGACGTTCCATCTGTCTGATGTAATTCTCATTATAATATATATTCCAATCTTTATTATTATCGATCCGAAGACACCCCGGCGGGAGCGAGAACGGCGGAAAGCACGACCCTCGAGCCGTCCTTTTCCGCGCGTTTTTCCGCAATCGCACACACGGCGCAGGAAACAGCGATCCCCGCCAAGACGCAGAGTGCGGATATACCCGCGCTGTTAAAAATCACGCGGGATGCAAAATAAAAAACAAAAGCAAGCGCAAGAGGAAGGATAAACACCGTAAATGCCGACATGAGCACCGTTTTATCCTTCGTTTCGAGCTCGACAGTGTCTCCGGGTTTCGCGCTGAGGGTGTTTTTCACCCGGACAGTCATATTTTTTCTGTCGCCGAGAAGCACTCCCACAGCGCATGAATGACCGCAGGAAGTGTCCGCCGAAGAATCCTTCGGGCATCCGTCGCACATAACGCGGCGGCGAACCTCGACGACGGCAAAGCCGCCGTCGCACATTTTCACTGTTCCTTTGGCAGTCATAACTGTTCCTTTCATACGGTCGGATACGGACCGGACGGCTTTGCCGCTTGCCGCAAAGCAAAGCATCAGTCCGTAAATATCCGTGATATCATCCGATAAATACCGACAAATCTTACGCAGAATCTAAAGCGGCGCAGTCTTAATCGGCGGGTCTTGCAAATCGCGCCATCACCGCGCGTGCCGTGCGTATACCGTCGAGCGCCGCGGAAACTATTCCGCCGGCATATCCCGCACCCTCACCGCACGGATATATATCGCTGTGTCCCAAGGCGCTGCGCGATTCTCCTCTCAGTATTCTGACGGGAGAGGATGTGCGGCTTTCTACACCGCAAAGTATCGCGTCGGGCGCGTCAAAGCCCTTTATCTTTTTTCCGAAATCCAAAAGTCCGAGTTCGAGCATTTCCGACGCAAATCCGGGGAGAAGCTCCCTCATATCGGACATACGGACATCGCCGCCGCGATACGTCGGCTTAACGGACAGCGGTCGGCTTCCCGACGAACGGGAAAGAAAATCCCCGACCGTCTGTGCAGGTGCGGCATAATCTCCGCCGCCGAGATCAAAAGCTTTCTTTTCAAGCCGATGCTGAAACTCAATGGCGCCCTCGGCGCTGTGTCCGTAATCGGACGGGAGCACGGAAACGCACAGTGCGCTGTTTGAATTTTCTCCGTCGCGTCTGCGGAAGCTCATTCCGTTTGTGACGACGGTTCTCTCTTC
>URSW01000110.1 GCA_900550625.1 uncultured Eubacteriales bacterium | reverse complement strand
AAAAAGCCGATCGTAAAGCTGAACAATTATGTAGCAGTTATACGCTTCCCCGAGAATAAGGTAGTCGGGAATGCGCTCATTCTCGGCGGTATCGGAGCGTTCTTCCGCCGAATCCGATTCATCGGCAGGCTTTTCCGCGGAAGCGGGCTGAGCGTCCGAGGATGACGGGATATCGCTTGCCGCAGTTTCAGTGCGTTCGGAGGCTTTTTCGCCGTGCGATGCAAAGTCCGCGATCGGTGAACCCGACCGATTTTCGGATGTATCGGAAGTGCCGAAAGCGGCGCTGTCAGCCGGGGATGAATGATGAAGCGTTCCTGTATGATCGGCGGCAAAATCCGTGTGCTGCACGCTTTCGCCCGTCTCAGGCGAGGAAAGAGCGTCTCCGTTTTTTGTGTCGGAATTCATTTGTCCGGGAAGCTTTTCCGTTCTGCGTTCCGTATTCTCCGCAGCCGACGAGGGTTCACGCCCGGTATCGGCATCCGTGTTCTGCACAGATGCTTGGACGGAGACATTTTCCGGGAATATCGAAGCCGCGATCTCCGCCGAAAGTCTGACCGTATTTTCGGTGACGCGGAGCTGCTCGCCCTTCGTCGATTTCTTGTCCGGAGCGAAAGCGCCCGTCAGATTCCGTGCGTCGGCTCCCGACACCCAGAACGACCGATTCCCCGTTTTCGCGGCACTCCCGTCGTCATTTGCCAATTTCCGAGCGGCGCGCGAGCCAACCTCAAGCTGAGGCATGCTCCCCGATTTTTCAAGTTCGGAAAGCACCGCGTAATACACCGCCTCGAAGATAATTCTCTCGTTTGTGAATTTGACTTCAAGCTTTGCGGGATGGACGTTCACGTCAACCGCCTCGGGCGTGAGCTCAAGATTCAGCACGCAAAAAGGAAACTTATCGGGCGGTATGCGGGTATTGTACGCCTGTTCTACAGCCGCCGCCATCGTGCGGCTTTTGACATAGCGGTGATTGATAAAAAAGTTCTGCATGTTCCTATTCGGGCGGAAGAAGTCCGGCTCGGAGATGTACCCGCTCACGCGGATGCCGCCGTCCTCACGCTCGATATATCTGACGCGCCCGGCGATATCCCGCCCGAACAGCACATATATAACGCCTTTGAGATCGCCGTTTCCCGGTGTCTGGAATTTACACTCCCCGTCTGCAACATAGCGTATGGAGATGTGCGGTGCGCTCAGTGCGATCTTTTCGACGACTCCCGTGACCGCTGCGGTCTCGGTTGAATCCTTTTTCAGGAATTTACGCCGTGCGGGTACATTTGCGAAAAGCTCATCGACGATTACCGTCGTTCCGTCCGCGCATCCGGTCTCCTCGAGGCTGAGTATCTCTCCCGCTTCGGACATGAGTCTTGCTCCGAGGGGAGCGTCCTTCGTCTTTGACACGATCGTCAGCTTTGAAACCGCCGCCGTCGCCGCAAGCGCCTCTCCTCGAAAGCCGAGCGTGAATATCTGCGCAAGGTCTGACGCGGCGGAGATTTTACTCGTCGCGTGACGCAGTATCGTAAGCGGAAGGTCGTCGTACTCGATTCCGCTTCCGTCGTCTGTCACGCGGATGCGCGAGACCCCGCCGGAGCGTATTTCCACCGTTATATTTTTCGCTCCCGCGTCGATCGCATTTTCGAGAAGCTCCTTTACGACGGAGGCGGGACGGTCCACGACCTCCCCGGCGGCGATAAGGTTCGCTATATCAAAGCCGAGTACGTTTATCTTTCCCATCGTGTCCCTCCCCTCATTTCATAAGCTTCTTTTTCCAATCAAATATCAAATTCATCGCCTCGATCGGCGTGAGAGTATTTATATCGGTATTTTCTATTGCGTTCACGATATCGTCCTTCGCCATATCCTCGAAGGAAAGCGGAATGTTGTCTCCGCGTTCTTTCTGTGAGATGTTTGACGCATATCCGCCCTTCGCCGCGCGCGGAGCATCTCCCGATTCAAGAGAGGCGAGTATCTCCCGTGCGCGTCTGATAACGGAATCGGGCACACCCGCAAGGCGCGCGACGTCGATTCCGTAGCTGTCGTCCGTCGGTCCGCGCACGATCTTTCTCAGGAATGTTATGTTTTCGCCGCGCTTTTTCGCCGCGATATTGTAATTCACGATTCCGGGAAGCTCGTCCTCGAGAGCGGTAAGCTCATGATAATGCGTGGCGAAAAGCGTCTTTGCGCCGAGCTTTTTAGACGCCGTATACTCCGCCACCGCACGCGCGATCGACATTCCGTCGTACGTGCTTGTACCGCGTCCTATTTCATCGTAAAGGATGAGGCTTTTCTTCGTAGCGTTCTTCAGTATGTAGGACACCTCGCTCATTTCGAGCATGAACGTGGACTGTCCGCGTGAAAGATCGTCAGACGCGCCGACGCGGGTAAAGAGCTTATCGACTATGCCGACCTTCGCATATTTTGCGGGAACGAACGAGCCGATCTGCGCCATCAGCACGATCAGTGCGACCTGCCGCATATATGTGCTTTTTCCCGCCATATTGGGACCCGTGATAAGCGCGAGGCGGTTGTCACGGCAATCAAGCTCCGTATCATTCGGCACAAAGTATGAGTCCGAGACAAACTGTTCGACGACGGGATGCCGTCCGTCCTTTATAATAAGCTCATCCCCTGCCGAAATCTCCGGGCAGATGTATCCGCCGGAATATGCCGCGGCGGCAAGGCTGCAGTAAAAATCAACCTCGGCAAGGAGCGCCGCTCCCTCGCGGATCCTGTCGGCGCTCTCCGCCACCTTATCGCGGATCGCGCAGAAGTAGTCGTATTCGATGGATTTTATTTTGTCTCCAGCTCCGAGTATTCTCGATTCAAGCTCTTTGAGTTCTTCTGTGATAAAGCGCTCCGAATTCGAGAGAGTCTGCTTTCTTATGTACCCCTCGGGGACATTCTCGGAGGACGAACGCGGTATCTCGATATAATAACCGAACACGCGGTTATAGCCTATTTTCAGCTTTTGGATTCCGGTCTTCTCTTTTTCGGCGTTCTCGATCTCGGACAGATACGTTTTGCTGTCATCGACTATCGAGCGAAGCTCATCAAGCTCGGGACTGTATCCGGGCTTTATCATTCCGCCCTCGCGCACCTGAAAAGGAGGTGTATCGACTATCGTATCGTCGATAAGCTCGCGTACGTCCGAAAGCTCGTCCGCATTTGTGCCGAGGGATATGAGTTCGTCATGATCCGACGAGCAGAGAAGTCTCTTTATATCCGGGATCACGGAAACCGTCTGACATATCGCTCGAAGCTCGCGTGCGCTCGCAGTCTTGTATATGACTCTGGTTATAAGCCGCTCGAGGTCGAGCACGGACGAAAGCTTCTCCGAAAGCTCCTCGCGGAGCATGAGGTTTTCGGCAAGCGCACCTACCGCGCTCTGACGGCGGAGTATTTCGGGGATCGAGGTCACGGGATGCTCTATCCGCTCACGGAGCATTCTCGCTCCCGCCGCGGTATTCGTGCGATCGAGAACCCAAAGGAGCGATCCGCGTTTGTCCTTGCCGACAATCGTCTCGCAAAGCTCGAGATTACGCCTTGTCGATGAATCCATCTCGAGAAACTGCGACCGCGAATAAACAGACATCGAACGGATATACGATGCGTCCGTTTTCTGTGTCTCTTCGATGTACGCAAGCGCGCCGCCCGCGGCAAAAAGAACCCGTTCGTCGCATTCGCCGAAGCGCTCGTGCGCTTTATCCGCGTTTTCACTTGTGAATTTATCCGGAAGCGGAGAGTAAAGCACCCGGCCGTCCTTCTCGGCAAGCCATTTTGAAACGGCTTCGATATCCGCGAACGGTACATTCGAGATTATCTCCCTCGGCATATACGTCGAGAGCTCGTTTGCAAGAAGCGTTTCGGCATCCGCACCGGTTATCACGGTCGAGGTCATATATGCGGTTGAAATATCGCAAAAGCAGATTCCGAAGGAACCGTCATCGCTATAGAGAGCGGCAAGATAATTGTTTCTCGTTTCGGGAAGGAGCGTCGATTCGATAAGCGTGCCGGGGGTCACAACGCGGATGACCTCGCGCTTGACAAGCCCTTTTGCAAGTGCGGGATCCTCCGTCTGCTCGCATATTGCGACCTTATATCCCGCCGAGATAAGCTTTCCGATATATCCTTCGGCGGAATGATACGGAACGCCGCACATCGGCGCGCGCTGCTCTTCGCCGCAGTCGCGTCCCGTCAAAGTAAGCTCAAGCTCGCGCGATGCGACCTGTGCATCCTCGAAAAACATTTCATAAAAGTCCCCGAGGCGGTAAAAAAGGATATAATCCTTATATTTATCCTTGACCTCGAAGTACTGTTCCATCATCGGAGTCATACATTATCCCCGCTTCAAAATAATATCATCTGTAATCTCAGTGGCAGCCGCAGGTGGAGCAGTCGTGTGTACACGGTGCCTTTCCGGTTATCTCTGTTTGGAGAAGCGCGCTGATCTCTCCGTAAAGCTCATCGTAATCCGCCTTTGCGCGGAGATACTCCTCATAGAGATCGTTCTTGGTCACGGCGTCGTATATCTCGCCTATACGCTTCTCTATCGCCTTTATCATATCGTTATCGCGCTCTTTTTCGGCATACTGTGACGCAAGCGCGCTCTGCTGCACGTTGTACTCGGTGATAAGCTTCGTCATCTCGGGATCGTTATTATACTTTTCCTCCGCTTCGTTCAGCGCGATGTATCTCGCGTCGGTGCGGATAAGGCGTCCGAGCTCACGGACGGCGTCTGCCGTTTCATCATTCATAACCGTATTTTTCATTTTATCTTCTCCTGTTTTTCTTTTGATTTTTCATACAAGCGTTCCGTTTATCGAGAACGTATCGGCAGAATCGACACGGACGTTGACAAACGAGCCTATAAGCTCCGGCGTGCCCGGGAAATGTATCGGTCTCGGGGAATCTCCGCGGCCCGTAAGATTTCCGCTGTCGGTTTTGCTTATCTCCGTGGCAAGAAGCTTCATTGTTCTGCCGACGAAGCGTTCGTTTCTCTCGCGTGAGATCTCATTCTGCAGCTCTATCATGCGCGCAAAACGCTCCGTTGATACCTCATGCGGTATCTGACCGGGCATTTCAGCCGCCTTTGTCCCGGTGCGCGGCGAATAAATGAACGAAAAGATCATGTCGTAACGTACCGCTTCAAGCGCTTTCAGCGTACATTCAAAGTCATCCTCGGTCTCGCCGGGGAACGAAACGATTATATCGCTCGTCAGGCTGACGTCGGGGCATTTCGCCTTCAGCTTTGCGACCGTATCCATATAATGCGCAAGATCGTAATGGCGGTTCATGCTTTTCAGGATTCGGTCGGATCCGGACTGAAGCGGCAGGTGAAAATGCTTCACGACCTTATCCTCGGCGGAAAAAACGTCGATCAGCTCATCGGTCACGTCTTTCGGATGGCTCGTCATAAAGCGGAGGCGGAAATCTCCGTCTATTGCGCATATGCGGCTGACAAGCTCGGCGAACGAGCACGAAAAGTCGGTGTCGTTGCCGTAGGAATTGACGTTCTGCCCGAGCAGGGTTATCTCCTTTGCGCCGTCGGCGACGAGGCGTTTCGCCTCATCTATCACCGCATCGGGAGTACGGCTTCTCTCGCGCCCTCTCGTATAAGGAACAATGCAGTACGAACAGAAATTATTACAGCCGTACATTATGCTGAGCCATGCGCTGTGCTTCACGCTCCGCTCGGAGTCGATTCCCTCGGGAATCCTGAAATCGTCGTCGCAGGATTCGAATCTGCGGCCGCCGCTGACCGCGGAATACACAAGCTCCGGAAGCATATGAAGCGATCCGGTATCGAAAACGAAGCTGACATACGGATAGCTGTATTTAAGCTTATCCGCTCTGTGTCCCTGCGTTACCATGCATCCGCCGACGCCTATCACGACATCGGGATCGGCATCCTTTATATGCTTGTACTGTCCGATTATGGAGAGTGCCTTTTTCTCTGCGTGCTCGCGCACTGCGCAGGTATTCACGAGGATCAGCTTTGCCTTTTCGGGCTCGTCGCAAACGGTATATCCCATTTTGCGGCACAGTCCCGCCATGCGTTCGCTG
>URSW01000109.1 GCA_900550625.1 uncultured Eubacteriales bacterium | reverse complement strand
ATCGACCTCGGATATTTCGAAAGAATATTCGGTGCGTAAAAACGGGAAATACCGATGCAGGCGCAGCACCGCCCCGCATCGGTATTTTTTATTTTGCTGCGTTCAGAAGTATTGAAGCGGTGTCTGTGTTTACAGTTATGCTCTTTTCTGCCGATTCGTTGGGAATCGAATAGGAGCTGCTGTAGTGAACGTCGTTCAGAAAAACGGATGCATTCTTTGCGGCAAGCTCCACGGCAAAGTCCGTGAGGTCGGACGACAGACGCAGCGCGACCTGTCCCGATACGGAGTTGACCGATGCCTTCGATACGTCGAGCGAGCGCAGATCGAGAGAGGCGCTCTCGGATGACGAGGAAAGCTCGGTGAAGGTGACGTTTTCGCCGACGATTTCACCGCTTTTCAGGCTGAAGTCCGCTCGGTCGGCGCTGATGCCGGAGAGAGAGAAGTTTCCGCCGCCTCCTGAGAGCGAAAACTCCTTTGCACGGCAGTCGGATATCTTCATCGATGCGCCGGCCGACGAGGATACCGAAAGAACCGATGTCGTGGAAAGCCCGGATATGTCGGCGGACGCTTTGCCGAGAGAGAGGATATAATCCGCCGAAACATCGGCTCCCGTGAGAGAAAAGCTTCCGCTTTCCTCCGAGACGGAAACCGTTTTCAGCATGGACGTGTCCGCGATGTTTACGGTCACCGTTTTCATTCCGCGACCGCCGTCACCGAATCGGAAGAGGTATCTCATGCCCTTGAAGGAGAATCCGCCCTCCCAGAACTTGAACATCGACGCGACATTGTCGATCTCGCTGAATGAGAGAATGTTGTTCTCCGTGGAAAGCTTGTAGTAATTGGCATTGAAATTTCGTATCTCGATATACGATGAGGTTCCGCCGTGGGTCACGGTTATATCGGAATCCTTTACGGAGACGGATATCTTGGTTATATTTTTCTCGGTGAAGTCGTACTTGTAGACAGAGTTTCCGTTTTCATCCTCGGGATAGATCATGACTCCGGAGGACTTTGCCGCTGCACTGCCGACAGCGCAGACAATAATGCCGGAGAGTATCAGCACGGCGGCGACTATCACGGCGACAACGGAGGCGGTTCGGATTTTCATACTTCAAAGCACCTCTTTTTGAATTCGTGGAGCAGAACGCGGACTCTGCCGAGACAGAACATAAAGAATTCCGCCGTTTTCTTTATCGCAAACGGCATAAATCGTATCGCAAAGTTGTAGAGCAGCACGCCGCCGAGAAGCGATGCCCCCGCGACGATAATACCGAAGCCGATCTCGTATATGCCGATCGCCTTTTCGGACATCATTATGAAGATACCGTATATTATTCCCGATACCGATGCGGCGCACCCCGCCGCGAAAACTCCGATGCTTGCGCATACAGCCGCGGCGACGGACAGCGCTTCGACCGCGAACGCCGCGATCCAAAGAAGCGCGTAGAGCACGGCGGCGATCGCCCACAGAGGCGACGTAAGCGCGGATATAAGGATGAATCTTTTCTTTCCCTCTTCCGTTATCGGAATTTCGGGCATTTTTTCTTTTTTGACCGAGTGCCCGGTCTTTGACCGCTCGGCTGAGTGATCCGGCTTTTCGGAGGCGTGGGGAGTGCCGTTTCCGCTTTCGGGGATCTCAACCTTGACGGTCTGCGCAAGTGCAGCCGCCGTGCAGTCGGATATATCGGTGAAATCCTCAGCCGATCTGAACGCGGCGATCTCGGCAAGGTCCTCTTCCGAAAGCGACGGAAGAAGCCGCGCCATATGAGCACGGATCACATCGTCCGGGATGCCGCGCTTTTTGAGTGATTCGGTCAGAGCCGACATGAAGTCATTCAGTTCCATGGTCAAATACCGTGCTTTACCGGATCTCGGCGTAAAAGCTGTCCCTTCTTCTGAATTATCGCCCTCGGCGATCTTTCCGATTTATTTAAAAGTGTGGATTTTTTCGTCCGGATATGGTATTATAGCAGAGGCTTATTCTTTACGTTATATATTTTAACAGAATTTCGGGAGAAATACAATATGCGAATGAGAAAAAAAAAGCACACTGCCGACAGAATGACGTCGCTTTCCGATCTTTTTGTACAGAACGGCGACAATATTCCCGATTTTTCGGAGATATTCGGAAATGTCGCGCCTCTGCGGCTTGAGATCGGCTGCGGAAAGGGAGACTTTGTCAGGCAGCTTTCGGAGAGGGACTCCGGATATAACTATATTGCCATGGAGAAGATCGACGACGTTATCGTGATCGCGGCGGAGAAGTATGCCGCATCCCGCGGACTCGGCTCTCTCGCACCGAACGGAGGCTGGAAGAAGTGGGACGGCGAAACCGTGCCGATGGGCGAAAAGGTTTTGATTCCCGACGGGATGAGGGGAAACGTCAGATTCATGAGGGCGGATGCCGCCGATATCGGAAAGATATTCCCGGAAGGGTCGGTTGATTCCGTCTATGCGAATTTCAGCGATCCGTGGACGAAGGCGGGATACGCATCGCGCCGCCTGACACACGCAAATTTTCTCGCCATGTACGAAACAATTCTCGTTCCGGGAGGAGCGTTCTTCTTCAAGACGGACAACGCCGAGCTTTTTGAATTTTCTGTAGAGAGCGTAAAAAATTCTCCGCTGTCGCTTGAATTCGTGACCGACGATCTTCATTCGAGCGAACGCGCCGCGGACAATATCATGACAGAATACGAAAAGAACTTCGTTTCCAAGGGAATGAAGATACATATGCTTGAAGCGCGCAAAGCGTAGGTGAAAATAAGCCAAAATACACCCGGTGCGCACAAATTCCGACCGCCGCGGACGTAAAATAACGGATAACGGGATAAATAATCACGTTTCACGCGCCCGATCCGACCGTAATCTGCCGTGGGACGGGTCTATAATAAGCACATCCAGACAAAAGCGAGGGCAGTATGACCACCGTTTTGTATGCCGATGTGCTTTTTCTTATCAATTTTTCGATGGACTTTATTTCGGTCTACATTGCCGCGCAGCTTCTTTCGCTCAGAAGGAGCGCGCTGCGTTTTTCACTTGCGTCGCTTATCGGCGCCCTCGGGGCGACCGCGATGACGGCGCTTTCCGTTGCGGCATTGCCGCAGACCGTGCTTACTCTTGTGCTTTCGGTCGTGATGACCGCCGCCGCATACGGCGGCGCGCGCTCCTTGGGGCAGTTTCTTTTCAGAACGCTTACCCTTTGGGGCGGCGGCGCGCTTCTCGGCGGCTGCGTTACTGCGGTGTGCAGCATCGGGGAACGCGGAGGCGACACCGTGCGCTATACGGAAAGCGCCTGCGCGTCGCGCCCCGCCGCGCTTGCGGTCAGCGGGATTTTCCTGTGCGTTTTCGTCGTTCGCGCGCTGAAGCCTAAGCTTTCGCGTAAAACGGCGTTTGTACGGATCACTCTCGGCGGACGCAGAGCCGGAGTCGTCGCGCTTGTCGATTCGGGGAATCTCGCCGCCGATCCGGTGAGCGGCTCACCCGTGATCTTCGTTTCGCATGAATCCCTTGAGGATATCGTCCCGAAAACGGAGCTTGATTCCATGCTGAGCGGGGACATAACCTCACTTCCCGAGGACATGAAGCGCAGGATAAGGCTTATCCCGATCGGCGAAGAGGGTGCATCGAGAATCGTTACCGCGTTCCGCCCCGATCTTGTGAGCGTTTCCGACGGAGGCGGCAGGAGAACGCATAATGCGGATGCCGTTATATGCGTGTCGGACAAGGGCTGCGGATTCTACGGCGGCGAGGCGGCGCTTATTCCGCTTTCGCTTTTAAGATAGTACCGAAAAATCTTTCGGGGAAAGGAACGGATCATGTATTTTCAGGACACGCACCGTATATACGAGATGCTGAAAAGGCTTATCGGGCGTATTTTCGGCGAGAGCACGCACGGCGAAGGGGATACCTTTTACATAAACGGAGCAGCATCGCTGCCGCCGCCGCTTGAGCCCGGCGAAGAGGCTGAAGCGATCGAGGCTTTGCCGGATGCGGCGGCTCGCAGTACGCTGATCGAGCATAATCTCAGGCTTGTCGTATACATTGCGAAGAAGTTTGAAAACAGCGGCGTGGGGATCGAGGACCTTATCTCGATAGGTACGATAGGGCTGATAAAGGCGGTCGGAACGTACAGGAGCGATAAGAATATCAAGCTTGCAACATATGCCTCCCGCTGCATCGAAAACGAGATACTGATGTACATGAGAAAAAGCTCGTCCCAGCGAAACGATATTTCGATCGACGAGCCGCTCAATACGGATTGGGACGGGAACGAGCTTCTGCTTTCGGACGTTCTCGGCTCGGATGAGGATTCGGTGAGCCGCGATATGGAAAAGCTGGAAGAGGAACGCGCCGTCCGCGCGGCGGTCAGCGCGCTCTCAGACAGGGAGCGTCTCATAATAAGCCTGCGGTACGGACTTGACGGACAACGCGAGGAGACTCAGAAGGAGGTCGCCGAAAGGCTCGGTATTTCGCAGTCGTACATATCGAGGCTTGAGAAAAAGATAATTTCAAGACTGAAAGAGGATATCGGAAGTAAAATCTGACCGTGCGGCAGGCATGATCCGCAAAAGGAAAATGCCCCGCGCACCGCGTGAAAAGTGTCCGTAATGTAAGACAGAATACTGTCCGACATCGGAACACCGTCCGCGTTCGGTGCGCGGGGCTTTTTTGATTTTTCGAAAATCCGACCGGAATCGGATCGCCGCCTCGGGGGAAGCGGCATTTCGGCGCGCATTGCGGCGGATTTGTTCCGGGATTCGTTACAGCTGACATATCCGGCGGCGCAGCCCGTCTGCGAAAGCAGGATATGTATGCGGTTCTTTCGCCATTCGCCGTGCGCTGCCGCCGATTCACCGCCTTGCCGCTTTGCCGGGCTCCTCTCTGCTGAGCAGCTTTACCGTATCGATTTAGTGCTTTACCTCTCTGCCGCTCGGGCTGATCTGTCATCGTTCTGCCGCTCGGCGGCTTCGCTGCCGGTCGCCGCTCCGCTTTGCCGAATCATCGCTTACCGCATTTCTTCGCCGTGATCGGGCGCGCCCTCGGGTCTCGGAGGGCGTTCATTGCCGTGATCGGGTGCAGCACCGAAATCGGGAGCGTGTCCTTCGCCGTGATTCGAACTCATCGGCGGACGGCTCGAGTTCTCCACCTTCGGAGGGCGAGGTGCGTGACCTTTTTCGATATCGGGATCTGCGCTTCGTGCATCCGACATCTTATCTGCATCAGCGATCTCGCTTTCCTCCATTATGTAGCGCTTTGCCTGAGTCGAGAAAAGCTCATAGTACTTTCCGCGCTTTGCCATGAGCGTGCGATGATCGCCCTCTTCTGCAATCTCGCCGTTTTCGACCACGATTATCTTAGAGGCTATGGTCGCGCTCGACAGCCTGTGGGATACGAATATTGTCGTCTTGCCGCGTCTCAGCTTCTCAAACTGATTGAAGATTTCCTGCTCCGCCATCGGATCGAGGGATGCGGTCGGCTCGTCGAGGATCAGAAAATCCGAATCGGAGTAGAACGCACGTGCAATCGACAGCTTCTGCCACTGACCGATCGAAAGCTCCGTTCCGTCTTCGTCAAAATAGCGCATGAGAGGGGTTTCGTAACCGAGCGGAAGCGCTTTTATGAACTCGTCCGCGCTCGACTGAACGGCGGCGGATTTGATCTCATCGTCGTTCTTTTCCTTCGATATCTGTCCGAAGGCGATGTTGTCGCGGACCGAAAAGGCGTACTTTCCGAAATCCTGAAAGATTATGCCGAACATGGCGTAAAGCTCGCTCACGTCATACTTGCGTATATCCTCTCCGTCGAGAAGAATTACGCCCTCCGTGGGATCGTAAAGTCTTGTCAGAAGCTTGATGAGCGTGGTTTTTCCCGCGCCGTTCAGCCCGACGAGCACGACCGTCTCGCCCGCGTCGATCGACAGATTCATGTGCTTTATTACCATGCGTTCCGTGCCGGGATAGCGGAAGCTGACGTTCTTGAATTCAACGGTATGTCCGATGTGGCGCTTTACATGAAGCGGCTCGGCGACGGACGGCACGATGGTCGGCTTTTCGTTCATGAAAACGA
>URSW01000108.1 GCA_900550625.1 uncultured Eubacteriales bacterium | reverse complement strand
CGGCATTTACGACGATATCAAAATTCCGGAATCCCCCTCGGACAAGTACGATGAAGTCGGAGGCGAAAGCGCTCTTCTCAGAGAAAACCGAGAGCTTCGCCGTCTGCTTGCCGAAGAGCGCGAGAAGGTCGAGATCCTGAAAAAGTCGCTTCACATCTGCACTCAGCCCACGAAGAAGTAATTCCATGAAAAAGGAAAAGGCGACGGACGGAGGTGCCGCGCGAAAATGGCTTTTGATCCCGCTTTCCGCTCTGGCTGCCGCGTTTCTTATAAATTTCTTCATTATAGTGAATGCGCGTGTTCCGTCGGGCTCGATGCGCCCGACCGTTCCGGAGAATTCGGCGGTTCTCGGTCTGCGGACGTCATACGCATTTTCTCCGCCCGAACGCGGTGATATCGTATTCTTCAAGCGAAGCGACATAAGCTCCGCTCTTCTGATAAAGCGGATAGTCGCGCTGCCCGGCGAAACCTTCGAAATGCGCGGCGGGCGCGTGTTCATAAACGGCGAAGAGCTGCGCGAGGATTACGTTTCCGAATTCTCAAGCGAGGACATTGCCCCGATCACGCTGCCCGACGACGCATACATCATTCTCGGCGACGACAGGCTGAATTCCTCCGATTCGCGCGCGTGGGACGATCCGTTCGTGCGGCGCGGCGACATAAAAGCGAAAGCTCTCTTTGTATATCTTCCCCGTTTCTCTTCACTCGGATAAAAATCACGGCGGCGATGCACTGCCGCGGCGATACCGTTTTTCGGCAATTCGCAAAAATCTCAAAGAAAGTCGGTCTTAACAATGGAAATTATAAATACGATCGTGGGAACGCCGCTCGGGTATGTGATGCGTTTCTGCTATCGCCTCCTGAACAATTACGGTCTTGCGATAATCCTGTTTACGCTGATAACCAAGATCATTATGTTCCCCATATCGCTTCTCGTTCAGAAAAACTCGATCAAGATGGTCAAGATGAAGCCGGAGCTCGACGCGCTGAGATATCAGTATGTGGACGACAAGGACGCATATGTTGACGCTCAGTCCGCACTTTACAAGAAAGAAAAATACAGCCCGATGGCGGGCGTCTGGCCGCTTCTTCTCCAGCTTCCGATAATCTTCGGACTTCTCGACGTAGTGTACAAGCCGCTCAAGCATCTTCTTCACATTTCAGCCGACACAGCGAACGCTTTCGTTGCGCGTGCCGCCGAGATTTCGGGCATGACCGTTGCCGATCTCGGATCGACCGCGCAGCTCACCGCCGTAAATCTCGTGAAGGATAACGCAGCGAAATTTGCGGACATTCCCGGAGCGGATGCGGCGATCGAGGCGATTAAGGGACTGAACACAAACTTCCTCGGAATCGATCTCACACAGACACCGAGCATTTTCCATATAAATCTGATATTCTTTGTTCCGATCATTGCGGGACTTTCCGCGCTCCTCATGTGCTGGATCCAGAACAGGATCAACGTCCTGCAGATTGAGCAGAACAAGCTCTCGCAGTGGGGCATGACAATATTCATGATCGCGTTTTCCACGTTCTTCGCTTTTATCGTTCCCGCAGGAGTAGGTCTCTATTGGGCGTGGGGCAACCTCTTTGCGATCGGAGTAATGTACCTCGTCAACGTCATATACAGTCCGAAGAAGTACATCAATTACGATGCACTCGAGGACATGAAGAAGCAGGCGGCGGAGGAAAAGGCGACCGCGAAAAAGAACAAGGCTCTCGCAAAGAAGTACTACAAGCAGTTCTTCTCTTCCGAGAACGCTGACAACATGAAGCTTGTCTTCTATTCCGAGGGCAGCGGATATTACAAGTACTTCAAGAACCTCATTGAAGCGATCCTCGAAAAATCCGACATAACGATCCATTACGTCACGAGCGATCCCAACGACGCGATATTCAAGAAAAACGAAAAGCAGATCATTCCATACTATGTCGATGAAAACAGGCTGATATCGCTCATGATGAAGCTTGAATGCAACATTGTGGTAATGACCACACCCGACCTTGAGAAATATCACATAAAGCGCTCCAAGGTAAAGCGCAACATCGAATACATCTACCTCGATCACGGATGCTCCAGCCTGAATCTGACGTACCGCACCGGAGCGCTCGACTATTTCAACACGATCTTCGCGGTCAGCCGCGAGCAGGCGATCGAGGTGCGCGAGATAGAAAAGCTCCGCGGAACCAAGAAAAAAAAGATCGTCGAATACGGCTACGGGCTTATCGACACAATGATAAAGGATTACGAAGCCTCGGGCAAGCCCGTAAACGAAAAGAAAACAATCCTCATCGCTCCGTCGTGGCAGTATGACAACATAATGGATTCGTGTCTCGACGATCTCGTAGAGGGGCTCTACGGACGCGGTTACAAGATCGTGATACGTCCGCATCCGCAGTATGTGCGCCGCTTCCCGCTGAAGATGAAGGAGATAATCGAGAAGTACAAGGACCGTTTCAGCGACGATTTCATGATTGAGACAGACTTCTCGTCGAACGTCACCGTGTACACCGCGGATCTTCTCATCACCGACTGGTCCGCGATATCGTTTGAATTCAGCTTCACGACGAACAAGCCCACGCTCTTCATCAACACCGAGATGAAGGTCGTAAACAAGGATTTCCGAAAGATCAAACTGAAGCCGTTTGACATAACCGCGAGAAACAAGATCGGACGCGCGATCGAGAAGAGCGAGGTTCCCGAAATTGCTTCCGTGACCGCCGAGCTTCTCGAGCATCAGGACGAATACCGCGACCGCATAGACGAGCTCAAGCACAAGCATTTCTACAATCTCGGTCACAGCGGCGAAGTCGGTGCCGATTACATAATCGGACGGCTCGAGCGCCGCAAAAAGAAAAAGAGCGCTGCCTCTTCCGCAGAGAAGATTCCGGAGCGCGTATAAAAACGCCCGGGGCACACTTCCGAGTGAAGTGTGCTTCGGTTGTTTCTCGGTGTGAGCTTTATAAAAGGCAGAGCAAAATGCTCTGCCTTTTCTTATGAAGTTTCGCTCTTTCGGCGATATGCTCTTCCGGTATATTTCGCGTATGGGGTCAGACCTCGTATCTTCCGTCCATCGCACGTTTCAGCGTGATCTCGTCCGTATATTCGAGATCACCGCCGACGGGAACTCCGTTCGCAATTCTGCTGACCTTTATCCCCATCGGAGATATCATTTTCGAAAGATACATCGCAGTCGTTTCGCCCTCAACGGTCGGATTCGTCGCAAGTATGACCTCGGATATCTCCTCACTGCGCAGTCTCTCGGCAAGCTCCGCTATGCGGAGCTTATCGGGACCGATATGCTTCATCGGCGATATGGCGCCGTGGAGGACATGATACAGCCCTCTGTATGTATGCGCTCTTTCGATCGCAATCACCGCGCGCGAATCCTCAACCACGCACAGCGTGGACTGATCCCGCTCCGGATCGGCGCATATCCTGCAAAGCTCATGATCCGACATATTAAAGCACCGCGAACACTCGCGCACATCGGTCTTGGCGCTGATTATCGCATCCGCGAATTCCTTTGCCGTTTCATCGGAGAATTCAAGAACAGAAAATGCAAGCCGCACCGCCGTTTTGCGTCCGATGCCGGGCAGGAGCCGGAACATTTCCGAAAGATGCTCTATCGGTTCTACAAATTCATTCATCAGAACAGACCGGGAAGCGAAAGCGAGCCTGTCACCTTGGACATTTCGGAGGAATTCGTCTCGTTGACCTTCTTGATAGCCTCATTCACCGCCGCGCAGAGAACGTCGGACAGTGTTTCGATGTCATCGGGATCGACGATCTCGGGCTTTATATCGATCGACTTGACTTCAAGCTTACCCGTGATTTTTACGGTGATAACTCCGCCGCCTGCGTTGACCTCATACTCACGCGCGTCGAGATCCTCCTGAAGAGACGCCATCTCCTCCTGCATTTTCTGAGCCTGCTTTATCATTCCGTTCATGTCGGTGGGACCGCCGCCCATTCCCTTGGGAAGTCTTGCCTTCATTTCTTTTACCTCATTTCTGTTATTATACGGTTATTACCCGAATATATCGTCATCGGACGATTTTTTCGTGTTTTTGCGGATTATATTTATTTCAACGGTCGGGAGAGTGTCCGTGACCTTTGCGAGAAGCGCTGCCTTGGAGATCAGGCTTTTCGACTGCTCGGTGCCGAGTATATTCGCGGCAAAGGCATTATGCGACGATATGCGCAGTATTCCCGAATCGGCGTTTACGGATACCTCCGCCTCGTTGAGAAAGCTTCTGTACATATCGGCTCCCGCGCCGAGCTTATCTATCACAGCCTGAATATCGCGTACCGGCTCAAATCCGCCGTCCGTCCGAGCTTCGTTCTTTTCCGGAGCAGATTCCGGTTCTGCGGGTTCGGGATGTTCGGCAGTGCTTCCTACGTTCTCCGACCGAGATGCGCTTTCCTCTTTTGCAGGATACGCACCGTTTGACAGCGTATTTTCGCCGTCCTTTTGCGCCGCGGTATCACCTGCCGACATTTTTTTCGAAGTATGCGATGCCTCGGCACCAACCGTGCCGATCCGAACAGCACCGCTCTCAAGGAGTGCGACTCTGTCCTCAAGCTCGGATATGCGTGCGAGCATCGCATCCGTGGTCGAGTCAAGCTCGGGGGCGGTAAGTCTTAGAGAGGCATACTCCGCGATCACCGTTTTTGTCTGCGGGGAGCGAAGCATATCCTTCATCGCGGAATCAAGCACCGATGATTGATTTGTGAGCATATTTACGCTGAAACGGTCGGCGCACGCTTTCAGCACAGTGCTTTCGGAATCGGTAAGGTCGAGATACTTCTGCGGATCCGACGAGACCTTCATTATCATCATATCGCGCCAGAAGGAGATGACCTCCTGCCAAAACACCGTGATATCCTTCGACGAGGACTGTACTTCCTCGATCATGTCAATAAGTCCGGACACGCTCTTCCCCGCCACGGCATCGGCGAAGCGCTTCATCATATCGTATCCCGAAAGTCCGAGAACGTCCGCAACACGGTCTTCATTTACATCCGCCGCGCCTCCTGCGCAAAGCTCAAGCAAGCTTACCGCATCGCGCATACCTCCGGCGGCGGCTTTTGCGATCCGCGACAGTGCATCCGGCTCAAAGCGTATGCCTTCGCAGTCCGCTATGTATGAAAGGCGCGAAACTATCGCATCATTCGAAATGCGTCTGAAATCGAAGCGCTGGCATCTTGAAATTATGGTTGCGGGAAGCTTATGAAGCTCCGTTGTGGCGAGGATAAAAACAACGTACTCGGGCGGTTCCTCAAGCGTTTTCAGAAGCGCGTTAAACGCGCTGACCGAAAGCATATGCACCTCGTCGATTATATAAACGCGCTTTTTCAGCATTGACGGGGTATATGCGATATCGTCCCTCAGTTCGCGTATATTATCAACTCCGTTATTGGACGCGGCGTCCATTTCAATAACGTCGGTCGCCGCCCCGGAATCAATGGCGCGGCAGGCAGCGCACTCGCCGCACGGGTCTCCGCCATGCGGATTTTCACAGTTCACCGCTTTGGCAAGTATCTTGGCGCAGCTTGTCTTTCCCGTTCCGCGCGATCCGCAGAACAGATATGCATGAGACACACGTCCGTTTGCCGCCTCATATTTAAGAACCGATGTGATATGTTCCTGACCGCACACATCGTCAAACGTCTGCGGTCGGTATTTACGGTACAGAGCCTGATGCATTTTGACCTCCATCCCCCGCTTTTCCGAAAAAGCCGAAGAAAGAACGGTGTCATCGGCTGCGGGATCGGCAATGAACAAGCAAGCCGCAAAGTAAGACCATACACCCGAAATTCGAACTGCTGACATGCACGCTTTTTCCGAACGGTACTCAGAACAGGCGACCCCGCGGCACATCAGCCGCACTGCTTAATGCTGCTTGGTTCCCCATCTGACATGGTTCACAGCCGCCGATCGCGCAAGACCCATTCTTCAACGCAACGTAAAGAAAACCGTATTGCAAGTCAACAGCCCTCGTTTCGGGATACCACCCCTGCTATAGCGGATTTCAGGTACAGGGTTCCGCTGCCTCCCCGGCTGGTATGGCCTTACTTTGCGGCTTGCTTAATTATATTCAGTATA
>URSW01000107.1 GCA_900550625.1 uncultured Eubacteriales bacterium | reverse complement strand
CTTATCGACATCCTCGTAGGGCTCCTCAAGCTCTTTGGCAATATCCATCGGCAAACATTCCAACAACCAAGCAATATTTCGATAATGCTGCAGAAGAAGTTGAGTGTTGTGATAACTCTTTCGATTCTTTTCCTGCTGAGCCTTACGAATCTTGTCATTGTCGATTTTGTGATCACCGAGGATCCCTCGCTTTGTCAGAAGTGAAATAAAAGCGTCTGACTGCGCTAAAATCTGCTCTTCTTGCTGTTCATACAGCGATTTTCCGTCTGTTTGGCGGGTCATATGTAAACATCTCCTTTGCTATTATCGTTATATCCACAGGTACACAAGGCCCTCGGATTTTACTCGTATCTATAACCGAAGGGGAATATATACTCTTACCCTTGCAGTCATATATACAGTTCTTACAATTCGAGTGAGAAAAATACGCGCGTAATATATATGGGTCAAAAAGTGCAACGCGATTTTTAGGCGGAGTGTTTTCGCTTTCCTCAGCACATTCAGTCAAGAGTTGACGGCTATACAAAGCAATCATTCTGCTTAAGTTCTCGCTGTCGGAACCCACTTTCTGCTCATTCTTTGCCAAAATGCGTATTTCAGCGATTATACGCTCAATTTTCTCAGACTCCAGGCATGTAAACTCTTCATCCATCGGATACAGTTTATTGAAAATGAGACAGCCATAGGCGCCGGGAAGACGGTGCAGTATAAAAGCATCCCCATGCTTCTGAAAGAATCGCCACACCTTAGTCTTTTCCCAGTTCCAACGCTGGCCCAGGGTTTCCAAAGTCAGCACAGCACCGAATTTACCAAATTGAATTGTCGGTGCCAAAAAAGAAAACGCATTGCCTAAGTCCTCTGATACTGTGTGGCACCAAAGGTCAAGCCATGCGTCTGCTTCATCGAATATGTAATTTTGTTCTACCAGTCTGTCTGTAATGCCACGAGGGAGGCATAGGAAGCCATATCCTTCGGTTGCATAAACAGAACCGTTCATGCACTCCTCACCGGAGCATTCAATAACCCAATCGGTAATTTGATATGTAAGCTTCTTTGTCTTGGCATTCAGAGAATATCTGACGTATCCGAGCTCAGAGAGCTTAGATAGCGCCTCAAGGATCTGTGCGCTGCTTCTGGAGCCGAGAATACTCTTGAGGCCCACAATGCCACCAGACCACATTCCCGGGCTTACAGCGTTAATATGGCCGCAATAGGAAGCCTGTCCCTTGCGGAATGCTGCGCGGGAAGCAAGCTGGGCCCAGGCTCTCATAATTCCTTTGCCTTCAGGCAGATGATTTCGGGGCAGCTTAACCCAGTGATACTTCATCAAGCATTTCATAAGAGACACCTCCTTCGTTTTTATATAAAAGAAGGGCGACCTCAATTAAGAAGTCGCCCAGCAAGTCTTTTTATTAAATTCTAACAACCAGACCAACTAACTGATCTGTCGGTACACCAACGAGAAACCAACCGTCTCCCATTTCAATTCGGGTATGGATCCATTCATCGTCTATCAGAACATCCAGGCATTCGCCACAGTGAAGCCCACCGTAGTAGTCCATCAGTCCGAAACGGATATCCATTCGACCACTTTCTTCGTCAACTACCATAGTGCCTTGTCTCATTACAAGAGACTTTTCGGCATCATCCAGAGCTTTTTGCTCCATTTCCTTTTTATAGATCTTGCGCAGATATTCATCGAAGATCGTTCTGCGAATCAAGACCTTCTTCCCGATCTTATAAACAGCTCCGGCCTCACGCGTCATGCGTGTAAAAGACTTCAGGCCAAGACCATAATAATCGGCTCCTTGATATAAGGTGATAAAATCGTGCTTTTGCATCTCGATGTCCTCGTCGTCAAGCATATCCGAGAACATCCAAAGGTTTCCACTCATTTTTGTTCCTCCTTGGGGAGTAGGGTGCTTGGCTCATGAAACCTTTCCAAATACTCCTCAAAAATATCGCGGTTAATCAAAACCGTTCCATTCATACGGTAAATAGCACCGGCTTCACTGGCAAGCTCCAATATTTTCTTATGTTGCAGGCTATATACAATCTCTGCATCCTTATACCGCAAAAACTGACTGCGAATTCTCTTGGCGCTCTCTCTAACGTCATTTCTCTTTTTCAGATCGTAGTATGCTTTTGTCTCTTCGCTAATCATAGTATTCAGTCCCTTTCAGATAAATATGGTTGTCATGACAAAAGCAGACCCAACGAAAAAGAGAACACCTCTTGAAATTTCTTTCAATAAGTGTTCTCTAAATAGCAAGTGCTATATTGTGTTTCGTCCTGCCAACAATTCATATTGCATCACAATTCTTCAAAATTACACGAAAAATTGTTGTCAATTTGTTGTCAACTCGGATTTGATGTGCCAAAAGCCCTTGATTTTACTGGGTTTTTTGGTCGAGCGGCTTCATGGTCGGGAACAGCAGGACGTCGCGGATTGATGCGCTGTCGGTGAGCAGCATTACGAGTCTGTCTACGCCGAAGCCGAGTCCTCCGGTCGGAGCAAGACCGTATTCGAGAGCGGTGACGTAGTCTTCGTCGACCTGCGCGGTCGTGTTCGGCTCCTCCGCACGCTTTGCGGCGACCTGGCGCTCGAAGCGTTCCTTCTGATCGATCGGATCGTTGAGCTCCGAGAATGCATTTCCGAACTCGGTCGCATTAATGAAGTACTCGAATCTTTCGGTGAAGGCGGGCTCGGACGGCTTTCTCTTTGCGAGAGGGCTGTTCTCGACGGGGTAGTCGTATATTATCGTCGGCTGGATCAGCTTTTCCTCGACGTATGCGTCGAACAGCTCCGCAAGAACGGTGCCCTTCGTCGCATTTTCGGCGACCTCGACGTGAAGCTCCTTCGCGCACGCGCGTGCCGCCTCGTCGCTGTCCCACGCATAGTAATCCGCGCCGGAAAACTTCTTTACCGCCTCTGCCATAGTCAGCTTTTCCCAATGACCCATGTCGATCTCGGTGCCCTGGTATGTGATCTTCGTCGTGCCGCAGATCTTCTCCGCAAGCTGCGTGTTCATTTCGATAACAAGGTCCATCATGCCCTTGTAATCCGTGTACGCCTGGTAAAGCTCGACCGTCGTGAATTCGGGGTTGTGCTTCGTGTCCATGCCCTCGTTTCGGAAGATTCTGCCGACCTCGTATACGCGGTCGAATCCGCCGACGATCAGCCTCTTCAGATAAAGCTCCGTCTCGATGCGCAGGTACATATCCATGTCGAGCGTGTTGTGATGCGTGACGAACGGGCGAGCCGACGCGCCGATCTCGAACGGAGTGAGGATCGGGGTGTCAACCTCGAGAAATCCCTTGGAATCGAGATAAGCGCGGATCTCGCGGAGGATAAGGCTGCGCTTCACGAAGGTGTCCTTGACCTCGGGGTTCATTATAAGATCGACGTAGCGCTGACGGTAGCGCATATCGGTGTTGGTCAGTCCGTGGAACTTCTCGGGCAGGGGGAGAAGAGACTTCGCAAGAAGCTCTATCTCATAAACGTGTACGGAGATCTCGCCGCGGCGGGTGCGGAACACCGTGCCGGAGATGCCGACGATGTCGCCGATATCCCACTTGCGGTACTCGTCGAAGGTTTCTTCGCCGACATCGTTTATGCGGACGTAGCACTGGATCCTGCCGGATGCGTCCATGATGTCGATGAAGTTTGCCTTGCCCATGTCGCGGCGGCTCATCATTCTTCCGGCGATGCGGACGGTCTTGCCATCCATCTCGTCGAAATTGTCCTTTATGTCCTTCGTGTATGCGTCAAAGTCGAATCTGACCTTCTCGAAGGGATCGCGTCCTGCGGCGACGAGAGCGGAAAGCTTGTCCCGGCGAATCTGAAGGACTTCGGAAAGCGAAGGCTCGGCCGCGGTGTTTTCAATGTTTTCGTTCATGATAAAATTTCTCCATTCCTCCGCCGTGGGCGGCAAAAATAACCGACGCTTGCCGTCGGATAATACACCGATCGGCAGAGCCGCCGGTTACGGGGTTCCGTGTGTGCGCACCGTTTGTACGGTGCGTACCGGATTCGTGGTATCATTGCGGCATTTTGCCGGTGCGCCGGGTGATCACCGGATGCGGCATAAGAGAACCATGCAAAAGTCGCTGCAAAAGAGCTCCGTATTGTGCAGCGGCGGAAAAGTCATGCCGAAAAAGCGCGTCTGGTATATGCAAAAGAAAAGCCGCGCCGTGCCCGGAACGGCGCGTCATGCGGGGGCGGGCAAAAGCGCAGCCTGACCGTGCGGGAAATGCGACCGATCTCGCTTGCCCGACTTGACGCACATAATGCCGGTTAAAATGCCGCCGCGCGGCAGCCGCCCTCGGTCAGGTCTTGTTCGCTCTGTGGACGGACAGAATCTTGATCTTCGCCTCTCCGTTCGGAGCCTCGAAAAGCACCTCATCGCCTGCGCGGTGTCCGAGCATTGCGGAGCCGATCGGGCTGAGGTCGGATATTCTGCCGAGCAGCGGATTTGCCTCGTTCGAGCCGACGATGTAGTATTCGATATCCTCATCGAAGGCGAAGTCGTGAACCTGAACGACAGAGCCGAGGTTGATAACATCCTCCTGAATTTCGGTTTCGCTTATGATCTGCGCATTGCTTATCAGCTCTTCGAGCTCGGCGATGCGGGAAACGACCTTTGCCTGCTCGTTTTTCGCTTCATCGTATTCGCTGTTCTCGGAAAGATCACCGAAGGCGCGCGCTTCCTTGAGCGCTTCCTTGACTTCCTGAATCTTCGTATTTTTCAGATAATCGAGCTCGTCCGAAAGGACCTTAAAGCCTTCTTCGGTATAAAGCGTTTTCTTTTCTTCAGCCATTTCTCTACCTCTTTATTTCCATTTGATTTTTTGCTATTTCAGTATATCGTATGCGGCGGCCAGCTGATTGTCCTCTTCGTCCGTGATGACGTAGAGACTCTTGCCGTGAAGCGATTCGTCAAGCTCGACCTCGCGGTCGGGGACGATGCCGACTCCATCGTAGTTGTCGGAGTACGGCGGATAGTACATCGCGGTCGTGACCTTGAATACGCTTCCGTCGGAAAGCGGATAGAAGGTCTGCATGCATCCCTTGCCGTAGGTTGTCGTACCGACGATCTTTGCGCGGCCGTAGTCGCGCATCGCCGAGGTGAACAGCTCCGCCGCGCTTGCGGTGTTTCCGTTTACCACTACCGCGATCGGGATATCTATGCAGGATGCGTCCGAGGTGTTTGTCACCTCGATCTCGCCGTCGGACTGCTTCACGCGGAGCAGAGGACCTTCGGGGAGGATGCAGTCGAGCACCTGACAGATCGAATCACGGTCGCCTCCGGGATTGTTGCGCAGATCGACGATGAGCTTCTTCGCGCCTTCTGCGGTCAGCTCGGAGACGGCATTCTTGAACTGCTCGGGGGTAACACCCTCGAACTGCGATATACGGATCACGCCGACGCTGCTGTCCTTCGAATAAAGGCGAGAGAGGACGGTCTGTTCGGAGTAATGCCCGCGCTCGATGGAGAATTCCACTTCGGTTTCGTAGTTTTCGCCGCGGACTACGGTGAATTCCGCAGTCGTTCCGGCGACTCCGCGAAGCTTGGTAAGCGCCGCGTCATATCCGATTTCCGCCACGCTTTCGCGGTTTTCGCCGATCCCGATATACGCGATGAGATCGCCGATCTCAAGTCCCGCGGCAAGCGCCGGAGAATCGGGGAAAATCTCGACGATCTGTATCACGCCGTATTCGGAATTGTAGATGACGGATACGCCGATCCCCTCGGAATCCCCGTAGGAGGCGCTCATCATCTCCTTGTACTCTTCGGCGGTGTAGTAGGCGGCGTATTTGTCGCCCGTGCCCGCGAGATACGCCGACATGACGTATTTCTCCGCTGTCTCGTAATCGGTTTCACCGATGTAATGCTGATTGAATCTGCCGTCAAGCTCGGTGAGCTTCGCGGCGAGATTTTCGGCGGAGTTGTCCGATGTGCGTGCGCGCGTGACAAAGCTTTCGCGCGTGAGGACAAATGTCGTCATGACGGAAAGCAGTATTGCGAGGAGTATGCACACCGTGAATACTCCGACCGATACTTTCTTCTGCATCTTACAATCTCAGCCTTTCTTTTTGATATCGTGCGAAGGACCGGCGGAGCGG